>JAJAZF010000117.1 GCA_026785875.1 Chamaesiphon sp.
GTACCTGCCCATACCGAGAGAGTACCGACGGATAAAAATCCAAGTATTAGAGATCGATATTTCATGAATTCTACTTGTGGTTAACCCTAAAAAAGTAATGACTTGCAAGTAGTTTCACTGTCACATGAACTTCAGTATTTCTACTGTTGTAGAAATACTGAAGTTCATGTGACAGAATTTTTATTATTTATACACACTGCAACGCGTAATAAAATGTAACTGTACCGAGCTGGATTGCGGTTGCTGCTCTAGGAGCTGCGCGGCAATCTCGATTACTGAGAGCGGACTAAATTCTGACAGTGACTTTTTGGCTATCTAAATATGCTTTAATCTCGGCGACAGTGAGTTCGCCATAGTGGAGCAAGGAAGCCAGTAATGCCGCTTGCGCGTGTCCGGCGGTGAGGGCTTGATAGATGTGTTCGCAGTTGCCCGCGCCACCGGAAGCAATGACTGGAACTTGGACGGATTGGGCGATCGATCGTGTCAGATCGAGGTCGTATCCTGCCTTGGTGCCGTCTGCATCCATACTCGTGACGAGAAGTTCCCCAGCACCGCGTTTGGTGACTTCCTGCGCCCATTTGACGGCATCTAGTCCGGTGTTTTCACGTCCACCTTTGACGTAGACATCCCAGCCAGGATTAGTTAGATCGGGGCGGCGTTTGGCATCGATCGCGACTACAATACATTGGTCGCCAAATAGGTCGCTAGCGTCGTTAATTAAGTCTGGATTTCGCACTGCTGCTGAGTTGAGGCTGACTTTATCGGCACCTGCACGGAGTAAGTCTTTGATATTGGCTGGGGATTGGATGCCACCACCGACGGTGAGGGGGATGAAGATCCGATCGGCAGTACGATAAACCACATCGATCATTGTGTCGCGATCTTCATGGCTGGCGGTGATATCGAGAAATACTAGCTCGTCGGCTCCAGCATCGTTGTAAACTTGGGCGAGTTCTACGGGATCTCCAGCATCTCGCAGCTCGACAAAGTTGACTCCTTTGACTACGCGTCCCGCTTTGACATCTAGACACGGTAATATTCTTTTGGCTAACATCTGGAAATCTCGTTGCTGTAATTAATCACCGCAGGAATATTACCTGTGAGCGATCTAGGTATTCCATTTTAGATCGCGATCGACATGTTGCGGATCTTCGATTCGATCGCTTGTCATGTTTTTTAGCAAAAAGGGGATAACCGATCGATCTTGAATGGCGTGGGTAAGGAGCGAGCGAGTTGCTAGTAGGGTTGGGCGGGTTGTGTTTGAGGTTGTTTTTAACATCCATAATTGTTAGCATAAACCCGCCCCTACGGTGTTAGATGGGTGAATTAATTGCAGTTTTAAATTATAGTATTCGCCAGAACGGTGAAGATATTTCGCCTATCACGCTAAATCCCCGACTTCTTGAAAAAGTCGGGGATCTGTCCCGCGCGGCAATTGCTATATTCAGTTAGTTAGTTATTTACCAGCATTACCGATCGCTTTTTGTTCTTGTTCGTAGGCTTTTTCTTCTGCTTGCTCTTCTTTAGCTTCAGCAGCGATTAGTGCTTTAGGATCTTTGTTAAGCTTGGCAATTTCGTCGTATGCTTCCGATCGGGTTGCTGCGGGATTTGTCAATTCAAATGGTTGAATGACATCTGGAGCAGCCTGTTTGACTGGAGTTGCTGCATAACTGGATGGGGTTAGGATGAAACTTGTGGCGAAGATTACACTCGCTAATCCAACTGCCCACAAGCTCTTAATAAATAGATGCTCGATCGAATTCAATATTTTCTTCATGTTAGATCTCCTATGCAGATTAGCCGCACGAACTATGATTAAAAGTTTAAGTTACTACAACCGTTCGTCAAACCTTTAACGTTAGATTATCATTTAGTTCGCGACAAACGTTCTATCAAAAGGTGGATGGACTTCTGACTGAAGTTAGGGGATGGAGAGGATTATTGAGTTTTTAAAAATAACATAACGCGCTCAAATTTGGGACGCACCGATCGCAAAATCGCCCCCGATTGTAGAGATCGGGAGCGATTTACATAGAGTTAATTGCGATCGTTACAGTCTCAAAGGCTTACAGAAAACCTAGCCCATTGACCGCGATCGTCCCAGCAGCAGCGGACGCAACCAAGGAGGTGAGAGCGGTACTAAATAGCCACCAAGCGGCACCTGCGGCGATCTGTTGGGTTTCTATCGCTTGTTTTTGGGCTTGTTTTTTGACAGCTTTGTAGCGTTTTTTGACTTCTTTCTGGACGCGCTGTGCTTGACTGAGGACACCATCGCGGGTTTCTTCGATCTTGTCGATAATCCGGTTGGCATCGGCTTCGGAGATATCCTCACGAGAGCTGAGGACAGCAACGAGGGTTTCGCGATCGAATTGTCCGAGTCGTTCGCCGAGTGCTTCAAATCCCGCTTGGGGGTCGTCAAACACTTTACTAAAGTCGGCTTGCAGACCCTCGTAGTTGAGTTCGGGACGATCGAGGGCGTTGAGGTAGTCGCGGACTTGACCAAAGAGGCTATCGACTGTTGCTTGGAAGGTTTCCTGGACTTTTTTGATTTGGTCGCCGATCGATTTATAGGTCGATTCTACTTGGTCGGCGATCCGGTTTGCCTCTTCTTCGCTGATGTCTTCACGTTGCGACAGGAGTGAGACGAGGGTTTCGCGATCGAATTGTCCGAGCCGCTCTCCCAGATTTTCAAGTCCAGCTCCAGGCTGTTTGAGCAATAGTTGCAAGTCACGCTTGATCCCGTCGGGATTTAGCTCTTCTTTCTGGGTATTTTTCAGATAGCTTTCGAGACTAGACCCAAATTCGGCTGCTTGTTTTTGAGCGCGATTGGCGAGGCGGCGGGGTGCTTTGACGATCGATCCGATGGCTGATTGGACTCGATCTACTGCTTGATTTACCTGTTCTTCGGTGAGATTACCTTGTTGGGTGAGCAGTTTGACTAGTGTTTCTCGATCGACTTGGGATAATCGATCGCGCAAGGCACCTGCACCTGCTTTGGGGTCATCTAGGAGCGTTTTAAGGTCGCGCTGGATCCCTTCTGGATCGAGTTCTTCGAGGTTAGTTTTCCGCAGGTATTCTGTCAGCGCAGCCGTAGTTTTCTCGTACTGAGCTTTGGCTTGCTCAGTCACTTGTTTGGGTGCTTCCAAAATTTTAGTGCGGGCTGATTCCACTTGGTCGAGCACTTGGTTGACTTGAGCCTCATCCAAGTCTTGACGTTGGCTCAATAACTGGACGATCGTCTCGCGATCGAATTGTCCGAGTCGATCTTTTAAGGCACTTATCCCAGCTTTGGGATCTTCAAATAAGGCTTTGAGATCGCGCTGGATGCCTTCTGGGTTCAGCTCATCTTTATTAGTGTCGCGGAGGTAGGTTTCGACCTGAGTCCGCAGATCTTGAGCTTGTTTTTGGAGATCTGGCGACGGGGATTCTGACTCAGCCGGATTGGTATTCAACACCTCAGTCCGCGCTTCTTCGAGATAGTTGGATAGGTTGTCGATACTGTTTTGGTTGAGATCGGACCGCAGCGAGAGTTTTTCAACGAAGTAATTGCGATCGATCTGCTCCAATTCTTGCCGGATGGTGGCTGGATCTGCCTGTGGGTCGTAAACAACATCCTTGAATTGTTGCTTGACTGCTGTTTGACTGAGTTCCCACGGTGGTGCAAACAGGATGTAGTTTTCTAGATCGGCCCGAATGACACTAAATGGTTTGGTTTTGGTATCGGCTGATGGTTGGTCGTGCTGCTCGGATTGACCACCTAATACTGACGCTTTGAGCTTATTTATTTGACCGGAAACTTTCTCGACATCTAGATCGGAAATATTGGCATTTTGCAGTACCCGACCGAGGAGTGAACTCAGACCAAGTTGCAAGGCTTGGTTGACAAAGCTACCACCGTTACCATCGCTGAGGTTCGAGCCTTTGACGATCTGCTGAAGTTTGCCAGCTAATTCGTCAGTGTTGAGATCTTCTGGTGTTGCCGATTTGAGTAGATCCGTAAGTTGACTGGCGACATCGATGTTACCGCCTGTGCTGGAGAGCTGTTTCCAGGTGCTTTCGAGTCTGTCAGCAATTTGGTTGATATCTTTTTTGGAAAAGTCAGTGCGATTGCTAATTAAGTCTACAAAGCTCTGGCGATCGATATTTTTGAGCAAGTCGCTGTTGGCAATATCTTTGAGGTCGGACTCTTTGAGCAGTTTCTCGAACTGAGAGCCAATTTTATCTAAATCTACACCAGGTAATTGTAAGTTACCTAAAGAACTTTGCAATGTCTTTTGAATGCTGCTGGGATCGAATCCTGATGTCAGCTCGCGGCGGACAGCAGCGGTAACTTCTTCGGCTGTCGATACGACTTGGTTTTTGGCAGCATTTGCCCCTAGTGCCGTCGTAGCGGTGCCCATAATCCCCTGAAGACCGGATGTAGCAGTACTGACGATCGACCCAATCAGAGAGCCAACAGCACTAGAGCCGAGCCAGACAACGATCGTAAAATAGATAGACCAGATGACTACACCGACAATCGCACCCTCAAAAGCATTATTTACTAGGCTGAGTTTCACAGCCAAATAACAAGCAGCAAATAAGGCGATCGTGACTGTAATTAGTGCGGCGATGCCGACTTTGGTTTCGATCCCGCGCATCGTGGACATCAAACCTTCATCATCGCCATCGTCATGGCCTGAGTCACTATCTAGATCGGGCGTACCTGGAGATGAGAGAATAGCCACCCCCAGATTGGTTAATAGTAGCTGAAAAGCAAATGCCATCGCGATCCCTGATAGCAGTGATATAAAAATCTCTGGGCTAGAAGGATTCTCTAGGATGAATGCCCCTGGATCGATGCGGATCTGTGCCAGTCGCCATACCTGACTACTTAAAAATGATGAAAATTCTAAACTTGTCAACATTGTCTTTCCTCACTAAATAATAATCTTCTTTTAAGCTCCTATTGCTACTTGCCAGTCCCAGTCCGATCTTGGTTAGCTATTTACCACAGCTTAAAATTCCTTCCTTGGTGCCAGCAGCTTGCTGTCTCACAATCAAACGCGGTTGTAGGCCTGGATAACATCGCATTAAGACCTTATCTTTACTGCGAGTCACGTATAAAATATTAATGTTTCGCCCATTAAGCTTAGATACTACAAGTTGCGGCGGCTGCGGAGCTGTAGCGATCGCTGGCATCATTGCCATCCCGATCGCCATCACAGTCACTCCCAGCAATAGTTGCGTCCGTTTGCCTATTGCTAACATCATGTTAAGGTCTCCATCTTTTAGATAACTGTTGAAATCTATCTAAATAAGATTTGCCACGATCGAGAAGCGGATTTAAATTATTTCGCTATTACTAGTTCCCGCTGGAGATTGCTCGATCTTTCTCTCAACAATTATGTCATTTGGGCTAGTTGATAAAGGAGATTGAGCGATCTTTTTCTCAGCAGTCGCTTCAGTATTTAATACCGATTGAACTATCTTCTTTTCATCAAAATAGTTATTCAGGAAAGTACTAGCAAATGACAAGATTATTGGTCCTAAAATGAAAGCGACTATGCCATGTATTGCAAAGCCTGGGACAAGTAGAGCAGCTAACCATAAGCATACGCCATTGACCACTAGTGAAAATAAACCTAGGCTCAAGAAGTTAATCGGTAGCGACAGAATTGACAGCACTGGTCGAATTGTCGAATTGATACCACCAACGACAACCGCTGCAATTAATGCTGCTGGAAAATTAGCAATATCTACCCCAGGCACTACTGTATCGATGACTAGTAAACCCAATGCTGTTGCTAACGTAGTGACCAGATATGCGATGGTATTTTGATTCATGTTCTTAATGACTCAATCAGAGTCAACTTTGGTTGAAAAAGCTCGGTTCTAGTTAAACTGAGTTATTGATTTAGTTCTGTTTTGAGATCGCCCAAACTGCGTGAATACTACCAGGAATCCAGCCGAGTAAAGTTAGTCCAATATTGATAAATAGGGTTGGTCCAACTCCATAGGTCAAGAACACTCCGACGGGTGGAACTAGGATGCCGAGGATTAAGTTCATGATTTTTCAATCCGTTGTTTAAATAAATATCGATGCGAAGGCAAAGCTGGTATTACCCCCCCAACCCCCCTTATAAAGGGGGACTTTTACGCGCTCCTTTTATAAGGGGCTGGCTTTTATTTGCGCCATCCCCTTGATAAGGGGATGGCTGGGGTGGGTTAAAGATATCCGCAGTAATCTAGGATTCAGAATTTAGGAGCTTTGGCGGGTTTTGATGCTCTGCCACAATTCTTTAATTTGCTGCTTGATAACTGCTTCCTTGCGGGCTGCTGCCGAACCAGCGTCACCCACTTGGCGATCGGTTTCTGCCTGCTTTTGCTCCAGGGGAATGGTGCCACTGCTTTGGGCTTCAGCTCGGGTTTTTTCGTACCAGACTTTAGTGTTATCGAGTTGTTGCTTGACCTTGTAATA
>JAJAZF010000118.1 GCA_026785875.1 Chamaesiphon sp.
ATCATTGCCCAACCAAACGCCAGTGACTACTTGGCGATCGGGAATAAAGCCGATAAACCACAAATCCACGTTATCATCTGTCGTTCCGGTTTTACCTACTTCTCCTAATCCGATCGCGGCATTTTTGCCAGTACCATTAGTTACAACTGAGCGCATCATCGTTGTCAGCGTGTCGGCACTGCTAGCCGCTAATACTCGCTTGGATTGGGTATCTTTGGTAGCGTCATACATCACTCGACAGGTGCGAATTTGCTTGAGATCGCAATTGCTCGTATCGTATACTCGCTTGATGACGCGGGGTTTGTGCCAGATCCCGCGATTGGCAACCGCTCCATAAGCTCCCGTGATTTCCAGTATATTAACTACGCTCTGCCCCAAAATTACGGCGGGTACTTCATCAAGTTTCGACTTAATCCCCATTTTAGCTGCGGTTTCTAGTACCTTTGGCAAGCCAATATCTCGCGCTACTCGCAGAGCGGTGACATTTTCTGAGAGCGTAAATCCTGTGTACATATTTGCCGCACCTGATGCACCATGATTGCAACCAGGAAAACGTCTACCCCCCCACGACAATGGATCGCAGGAATAGCTCTTTCCCGGCGATATACCGCCCTCGATCGCCGCCGCATACCCAAACAGTTTAAATGTCGATCCCGGCTGGCGTTGGGCATCTACGGCGCGGTTGAATTGACTCTTCTGATAGTTGACACCACCAACCATCGCTTTGACAATTCCAGTTTTACTGTCGAGGGTGACGATCCCACCTTGAGAAAAACGATAGCTACTGCCAGCATTAGCCACATTTTGGCGCAGTGCGGCTTCAGCTTTTGCTTGCATTTTGAGATTTAATCCAGTTTCGATCGCAAAATTTCCTTCTTTAGCTGTCTCAGTTCCCAAAATTTCCTGGAGTTCCTGAAATACATAGCTATACAGATAGGGAGCTTTGGTATTACTACTCGGCGCACAGGCTTCAGGGCGATAATTCAGCGTCGATCTACGGGCTTCTCTAGCTTCTGCTGAGGTAATTGCGCCTGTTTCGAGCATTCTGGTGAGGACTAAATTGCGCCGCTCGATCGCTTTCATGCCTTTACGTCCTTGCTTATCTTCTACACAAGGATTGAAGATATTTGGCCCAGGTAGAATCCCCACCAACATCGCCGCTTCAGGGAGAGTCACATCGCGGGCGGATTTGCCTAAATAATGTTGTGAAGCATCCTCAAATCCATGAGCATCATCGCCCAAAAATACCCGATTAAGATACGTTAGTAAAATCCGATCCTTGCTATATGTGGCTTCTAGTTTTAGAGCTACTACTGCTTCTCGCGCTTTGCGGGCGAGATTATCTTCACTTCCCACATACGATCGAAATAAACTCCGCGCTACCTGCTGGGTGAGTGTACTAGCACCCTGAGTTAGCTTACCCTTTTGCCGTCCACGCACAATTGCCCGTCCGACTCCCCACGGATCTATTCCAAAATGCCAATGAAAACGACTATCTTCGGTAGCAATTAGGGCTTTGGGTAAGTAAGGAGAGAAATCTGCCAGATTTGCTAAGTCTTTATGTGCGCCTACTTTGGGCGGACGTAGGGGTTCTGCTAGATCCTCAGCATATACCATCACTGGCCCATTGGCATCTGGCAGCGGATTGACACTGATTTTAGTAGATTCTGCCATGACTGCCAGTAATAGCAAAGTCAAAAGGCTGCCTGTGC
>JAJAZF010000119.1 GCA_026785875.1 Chamaesiphon sp.
ATGCGCTCGGTTTTATCTTAGAACGGTTGCTCAACCCCGATCTAGAGCAGTGTTCGGCGATCGGATGGATCGATTTGCACCTACTCCGCCGCCAGCAGCTACTCCACATCATGAGTGAGGCTCCGATTTGTCCGATCCAAAGTCAGGTGGCGATGACTGTAGTAAGAGTAATGCGGCAATTGAGGCTCGCAGGGATTAAAGGTATTCGCGTACATGGGCGAATATCGGGGCAATCGCTCGACGTTTGGGCTGATGGGGTAGATTTCGATCGCCAGCCGTTAGAGCTGCCGCCAGTGACTTTAGAACGTCCATTCGCGCACAAACCACCGATTGCTAAGATCGGCTTGGGGCAAAGAATTAGCGATCGATTGGTGCCAACGGGGATCTGGAAACCTCAACCGAAAATGGTGAAAACTAATCAACTGGCTTATCATCCGCGTTTTCAGTGGCAGCCATCATTATTGTTATTAGTGGTTGGATTAGGATTGGCTACTATCAGCGATTCAGCAATTAAATTTGCTTTAGAAGCTAGGCATCTCACAGCTAATTCCACCACAAGCTTGCAGTTATCATTTAATAATTCTCTGATCGAACAGAAGCTAGCTCAATACCAATTACGCTGCTTGCAACATGGTGTACCTGATGTGTTGGTTGTTGGCAGTTCGCGAGCCTTGCGCGGAATTAATCCACAGGTGTTGCGACGCAGTTTAATCGAGCGAGGCTATCCCAATCCCCAGATCTATAATTTTGGAATTAATGGGGCAACTGCCCAAGTAGTGGATTCGATCTTGCGGCAATTATTAACGCCACAACAGTTACCAAAGCTGGTGATTTGGGCGGATGGAGCTAGAGCGTTTAATAGCGGACAGATCGATCGAACTTATGAAACAATTGCTTCATCCGATCGATATCGACAGTTAGCTTTGATGTCAGGAGTTAAGGATGATCGCTCATCACTACTGCAAGCTCAATCTGCTGTTCAAAATACTTATCAAGCGATCGATCTGGCAATCGATCGCAGCTTGGCGCAGGTATCACCAGCTTATCACCATCGCGATCGGCTTAAAACTTGGCTGCAAACTAAAGTACCTTTAGTCAGATCCGATCCCAGTCACCTCAATCAATATGGAGCGATCGAGGTTAGTAGATATCTAGCAAAAAGAAAGGAGATTTCATGGTAACGATCGATTTAGATATTCAACTCCGATCTAATTGACGTTTTTAATATTAACCATTTAACGATTGGAAAAATTCAACAGACAACAGTTATTAAAATCTAATCATCTGCATAGTTCCGTCCATGAATTTCATCTCGTCTAGTTACACGATCTTTTTATGCCTAACCTTATTATTTTATTGGGGAGTAGCTAAGACTCAAAATCCGTTCTTATTAAATATTTTTGCGCCAATAAATCCTTCAGCAATTCAACCTTTAGCTGCGTGAGTTAAGCTAACTTTCTTGCCACCTTTGGGTATTTCCTTTCTCAGCTTTGAATCTATAGCTTATCTAATTGATGTATATAAAGGTAGCCCTGCAACGGGTAACTTACTCAAACATGCTGCTTATAAATCATTTTTTCCTAAATTAGTATCAGGACCAATCACACATTATCATCAATTTGCCCCACAATTAAATAATCTCCGTTTTCCCTCGATGGAGCGTCTAGCTGAAGCTGGCTAGTTGATTGCCAGCGGTGCGATTAAGAAGACATTAATTGCTGATAATTTAGCCATATTTGATCGATTATTAAAGCTAAATCTCAATTGGCATCTAAAATTAACACTAATTCCTGTCTGTCTATATATTGTCTGGTTGTTATCCCCGACGCAGAGTTTTGCATTCATATATTTTGATTTTTAAATCATGACTCAATTGATAGTTATTTTTGATTGGTAATCTTGTGTAGCAAATATAAACGTATTGACTGCTTCTGAAGTAGGAAAAACTTGAGCAATGTCTTCGTCTAGAACTACGACAGTCATTATCGATTATAACTGACTGAATCTAAAAATCCCCCGCCACTAGGTGGCGAGGGATTTTATTCAACCGATGATAAGTTCAGCTATCCAAACTTACCAGCAGTCGAGGCAATTAAGAAGGCTGCGTAGGTCAGGATATAACCCGCCGTGAAGTGAGCTAGACCGACAACCCGACCTTGAACGATCGACATCGCAACAGGCTTGTCTTTCCAGCGAACTGCGTTCGCAAGAGGAGTCCGCTCGTGTGCCCAGACAACAGTCTCGATCAACTCTTGCCAGTAACCACGCCAGCTAATCAGGAACATAAAGCCAGTCGCCCAGACGAGGTGTCCGAAGAGGAACATCCATGCCCATACAGACAGGTTATTCATCCCGTAAGGGTTATAGCCGTTAATTAACTGTGAGGAGTTCTGCCAGAGGTAATCGCGTAACCAACCCATTAGATAAGTCGAGGACTCATTGAATTGGGCGACGTTACCTTGCCAAATACCTAAGTGTTTCCAGTGCCAGTAGAATGTTACCCACCCTAGGGTGTTGAGCATCCAGAACATCGCCAGGTAGAAGGAGTCCCAACCAGAGATGTCACAAGTACCACCACGACCGGGACCATCACAAGGGAAGGCATAGCCGAAGTCTTTCTTGTCGGGCATTAATTTGGAACCACGGGCATCCAGCGCACCTTTGACCAGAATCAATGTGGTGGTGTGAAGTCCCAGGGCGATCGCATGGTGGACCAAGAAGTCACCAGGACCAATGGTCAAGAACAAGGAGTTCGTACCGGAGTTAATGGCATCCAACCAACCTGGCAGGTAAACTGCACTAGTGGTAGAAGCTAAACTATCAGCATTTGAGAGCAAGGTATCGAAACCGTAGAGTAGTTTACCGTGGCTACTTTGAACCCACTGTGCAAATACTGGTTCGATTAAGATTTGCTTCTCAGGCGTACCAAAGGCAACTACGACATCATTGTGAACGTAAAGACCGAGGGTGTGGAAACCTAAGAACAGAGACACCCAACTAAGGTGGGAAATAATTGCCTCTTTGTGCTCTAACATCCGCGCTAGAACGTTGTTGCGGTTTTGATCTGGATCGTAATCACGAACCCAGAAGATCGCACCGTGGGCGAAGGCTCCAACCATCAAGAACCCAGCGATGTACTGGTGATGAGTATAGAGTGCGGCTTGGGTGGTAAAGTCCTGTGCCAAGAACGCATAAGGCGGCATGGAGTACATGTGTTGAGCCACCAAGGAGGTGATCACACCCAGTGAAGCCAATGCCAAGCCTAGTTGGAAGTGGAGAGAATTGTTGATCGTGTCATAAAGACCTTTATGACCTTCGCCGAGTCTTCCTCCAGGTGGTTTGTGAGCATTGAGGATGTCCTTAATGCTGTGACCGATCCCAAAGTTGGTGCGATACATGTGC
>JAJAZF010000120.1 GCA_026785875.1 Chamaesiphon sp.
TTGGGATGGTCTGCACCCAAATGTTGTGCCCTAATTGCGAGCGATCGAGTATATAGTTGCTCTGCATCACTATATCGTTCCATCGATTGATATACCAGAGCTAAATTATTCAGACTAGTGGCTGTTTGGAGATGATTCGCGCCCAAGTGTTGCTCTCGGATCGCTAGCGACTGAATATAAAGCGTTTCCGCCTCACTATATCGGTTGTTATTGTAGTACAAGCTTGCCAAATTATTCAAACTCTGAGCTGTATGAGGGTGATCCTTGCCCAATTGACGTTTCCTGATTTCTAGAGAGCGAATATACAAAGGTTCGGCAGCAGCATAGTCTCCGATTTTGTAATACAGTACAGCCAAATTATTCAGCCCTTGGGCGGTGTGTGGATGATCCTGTCCTAGTTGACGCTCGTAGATCCCTAGTGCTCGGGCATATAGCGGTTCAGCCTCAGCATATTTTTCGATCCGATAGTACAGACTTGCGAGATTGTTTAGCCCTTGAGCAGTGTAGGGGTGATCTTGACCTAATTGCTGTTCGTAGATTTCCAGCACCCGCACTAGCTGTGATTGGGCTGCGGTAAATTTACCCATCTCATAGTGTAAATTTGCGACACGCTCTAAACTTTGAGCAGTGTAGGAATGGTCGGCTCCTAATTGCTGTTCGCAGATTGCTATAGCATGAGTATATAGAGGTTCCGCGTCCTCATATCTCTGAAGTAATTTATATAAATCTGCCAAACTATTTAAGCTGGGAACAGTATCTAAATGGTCGGCTCCTAATTGCTGTTGATAGATGTCTAAAGCGCGAATGTACAAAGTTTCCGCATCTTCGTATCGCTCCATCTGTGAGTACAAACCAGCTAAATTATTGATACTAGAAACAGTCTCAGGACGATCGATCCCCCCTTTCTGTTCGGACTTGAGGGCGCGAATATATAGAGCTTCTGCCTGCTCGAACTGCCCCAGTTCAGCATACAATCCGGCAAGATCCTGTAACCTTTGGGCGGTTTCAAGATGGTCTACGCCTAATTGCTGTTGATAGATCTCGTGAGCGCGAATATACAAAGGTTCGGCATCTGTGTATCGCCCCATCATTCGGTACAAACCTGCAAGATGATTCAAGCTCTGGGCTGTATCAATGTGATTGGCTCCCAACTGCTGTTCGCAGATGGCGCGAGAACGGATGTATAGAGGTTCAGCCTCTGTGTATCGTCCCATTGCTGCGTATAGTTGAGCTAAACTGTACAAACTTTGTGCGGTGTGAAGATGAGTGTCTCCCAATCGCTCTTCTCTGATCGCTAGAGAACGTGTATAAAATGGTTCGGCATCTGTGTATCGACCCATTGATTCATACAATAGTCCGAGATTATTTAAACTTTGAACAGTGAAGGGATGATTGGCTCCTAGTTGCTCTTCCCTAATCGATAAAGTCCGAGTGTATAGGGCTTCGGCATCCAGATATTTCCCGATCGACTCATAAAAAACTGCTAAATTATTCAGATTTTGAGCAGTGTAGAGGTGATTGGAACCAAATTGCTGTTCGCTAACGGTGAGAGAGTGATTGTGTAAGGCTTCTGCATCTGAGTGTTTATCGTTGGCATCGCCTTTGTGCGAGAGCATCGAGTCGTACAAAGTTCCTAGTTGACTAGAGTTGCCAACATTCCGTTCGGGTGGCAACGACTGTAACTGCTGAGTGGAATTTTGAGCCTCTTTCATACACACACTTAGATTTTGAACGGAATCTCACTATATTCGATCGAATTTCGATCGTCCAGTCACTACAAGTAAAAATACTGAGTCGATTCAGCATTTAAGGTAACTTTTGGAAGACTATACTGATATCAAACTATTCTAATGCTTAAATTTGACAATGAGATCGGTATTTTTGCTTGAATTAGTTCTGCTAAACATAAGTATATTTGTTCCGAAGATCGGCCGATCTGTTCTCAGCAGCTCGGCTAGTTTCCTTACCGTTTGATTTTATAAGTAGATTGACTAGTCGAACTACGCGGTTGACTTGGCTCCTTCGTCGCTGGAGTAACATTTTTTTTAGGTTTGTTCTTCGCTGGTGGGCTTTCTACGGCGATCGTCCCAGGTAATGCTTGTAAGATTTGGATCTTTTCTTGATAGACAATTTTACTGTCTTTACGAATGATTAATCGATCGCCAGCGATCGTGTAATTAGTTTCACCATTGTCTGCGGAGAACTGTGTTCGATCGTAGTAACGTAGTCTGAGCGATATCCCCTGAGTGCCATCTTTCGCTATCCCGACGTAATGGGTTGGATTTTTACCGCCACAAATATACATCAAATAATTTTTAGAGGTGGCTCGATAGAGAATTTTTGTCCGCTCGGGACAAATTAAACTATTGTCATTACTAACTTCTGAATTCACACTAGCCGAACCAGTCGTAGTTGTCGGTTTTGCCCCTATATTAGTTGGAGTAATAATTGCCAAATTCCGAAATTTAGCCATTGTATTAATACCACCACTGAGTGGGATTTGCAGCAAGGCAACTTGAGTTAGGTTTGTAGGCATTTTAGCAAACACAAAACTAGCTTTAAATGGGATATTTTCAACTAGTTCAGTTGTGATAATATTATTTTCACTAATTCGATTTGCTAATCGAATACTACTAGGATAATATTCGTTACCTTCAAAATCAACTAATTTTATATTATTACCATTTAGATCGACAGTACGATCGTTATTTTTACTAGTTAAGATCGCCTTACAAATTAGATCTTGCAGTTTGCGGCTACAATCTTGAATGACAACTTTAATCCGATCGTCTTCATAGATAGCTGGGTTACTTCTAATCGTTCCAGTTGGTACTTGAGCTAGTAGTTGGTATGGGTATAACCAGATACCAAAGAGTCCACACCAGCCAATTCTAGCGATCGATTTGTTATTCATACTAGTAATTAGACCTACACGCTAAATTTTGGAGCAATTATATCACGACTGTCTATGACGATATTGACACAATAACTATGGATTTAGATCTTATTTAATGTCCCGATCTTGTCATTGCACCCCAATAGATAGTCACTCTCAGCTAGATCTCCAAGGTTTAGACAATTTAAAGATCTAACAGCCAGCGGCTTTAATCGATTTGTTCCACAAATCGATCGACATCTTCGATGATTCGCGTCAGTTCGGCTTCACTACTGAGCCGGATGCGATCGTCGCGTAGTGTGATTGATACCTTAGCGACAAAGACATTTGCCCAAATATTGGGGTTACAAAATATTTCAAGGAAGACATCCCCAGTATACTGATACTCGATCGGTTTGTGAGGTTTAGGCTTACCCCCGCCGCTGGTTTCTGCTGTCTTGACTTTGAGAATTTGGACAATCTCATTGAGCCGTGCCTGTAATTCCCTGGCTGCAACTGGTGTAAAACCACAGGATACCGAGCCGCTAGCTAAGTTGAAGATTAATTGGGATGGCATATCGAGCTAAGTAAAAAATTTATTGAATCTTATCTTAGACCCATCTACTGCCATTAATAAATATATAGACAACAGCGATCGTCTGGTGTAGACTTATAGATTGTGGTCTGAAACTTCCAACTCAGTAGAGTTGCGACTGCGATGAATCGGCTGAAATAGATACTAGGCGGCGTGCTGCCCGAGTCTGTTCTAGCAATTAACACGATTTATCGATCGATACCTTGTCCTTAGTTCTGCGTCATGAGTGAAAACTTATCGCATCCGACGCATCTACAATTGCGTGCAGCAACGCACACCTTTGTAGATGCTAAAGTTAGCTGGATTGATAAGTTGTATATCGAGTCAAACCCACAGATGGACGCGCCTGCCGGTGGAAGTCCATCAACATCCTGATGTCTCAAATATAAGGAAAAATAAAAAACCGTGTCTATCGGTATTCTCGGCACCAAACTCGGCATGACCCAAATTTTCGACAAAGAGACAGGACGAGCAATTCCTGTCACCGTCGTTCAAGCAGGTCCTTGCACCATCACCCAGATCAAAACAAAAGCCACTGATGGATACAGTTCCATTCAGATTGGTTTTGATGAAGTCAAAGAAAAAGCATTAAATAGACCAGAACTCGGACACCTCAAAAAATCTGAGGCTCCACCACTGCGTCACCTCCAAGAATTTCGGGTCGATAGCACTGACAATTGGACACTCGGTCAAGAAGTCAAGCCAGATATCTTTACTGTCGGTCAATCTATCGATGTCACAGGCAATAGTATCGGTAAGGGCTTTGCTGGTTGGCAAAAACGGTGGAACTTTGCGCGGGGGCCGATGTCTCACGGTTCTAAAAATCACCGCGAACCTGGTTCGACTGGTGCAGGTACAACCCCTGGTCGTGTTTACCCTGGTAAGAAAATGGCAGGACGACTAGGTGGCAAACGGATTACGGTCAAGAAATTGGTAGTAGTCCAAATTGATGTCGAGCGGAATGTTCTCTTGATCGAAGGTTCCGTTCCTGGCAAGCCCGGCGCATTACTTCGGATCGTGCCTGAAGTCAAAGTCGGTCAATAATTACAACCACAGGAACCGGAGATAAAAAATAGTTATGGCTAATTGCGTCATCCGCAACTGGCAAGGCGAGGAAGCTGGCTCCGCCACCCTCGAATTGGCTGTTGCAAGAGAAGAAAATGCTTCTCACATCGTCCACCGTGCCCTAATTCGGCAGACAAACAATGCGCGTCAAGGTACTGCTAGTGCCAAGACTCGTGCCGAAGTTCGCGGTGGTGGACGGAAGCCTTGGAAACAAAAAGGTACTGGACGCGCTCGTGCGGGTTCGATTCGTTCTCCGCTCTGGCGGGGGGGTGGGGTAATTTTTGGACCAAAGCCCAAAGATTACAACATGAAGATGAATCGCAAAGAGCGGAGATTGGCTTTGCGGACGGCTCTAATGAGTCGGACTGAAGACATCATTGTCGTTCAAGACTTTACGACCAATGTAGCTCAACCCAAGACTAAAGAGTTCGTTCAAGCGTTGACTCGTTGGGGTGTAGAAGCTGAGAGTAAAGTATTGGTAATCGTTGCTGAAATTGAAGACAATACATTGTTATCGATTCGGAATATTGCCAAAGTTAAGATGATTTCTGCGTCGGGGCTAAACGTCTTCGATCTTCTCAACGCTGACCAGATCGTCGCTACTGCTGAAGCGATCGCTAAAATCCAGGAGGTTTACAATGACGATTAGAGTTGCTGACCGCGATTTACCAGATTTAATTCGGAACGTGATTGTGACTGAAAAAGCCACAATCGCGATGGAACAAAACAAATACGTTTTTGACGTAGTTCCCCAGGCGACCAAGCCCCAAATCAAAGCCGCGATCGAATCCTTATTTGATGTCAAAGTTAAACGGGTAGATACTCAAAATCTCCCCCGCAAGACTCGCCGCGTTGGTAAGTTCTTAGGTGCCAAACCTCGCTACAAACGCGCAACTGTCACCATCGTCGAGGGTCAATCAATTATCCTCTTCCCAGAAGTTTAATAACTAGGGCGATATTAGTTAGCCGTTCGATCTCACCATCGCCTCAAATAGCTAGTCACTCACCCTCAAATCTCAAACCTAATACCTAACAACTAATTATGGGTACCCGTTCTTATCGGCCATATACGCCTAGTAGTCGCGAAACCGTAATCTCAGACTTTGCTGAAATTACCGCGAGTAAGCCGGAAAAATCACTGGTTAAATACAGACACCGTGATAAGGGGCGCAACAACCGTGGGGTCATCACCAGTCGTAGACGTGGTGGCGGTCACAAACGTCTCTACCGGACGATCGATTTTCGTCGCCACGACAAAATCAACATCCCGGCAAAAGTAGCAACTGTCGAGTACGATCCCAACCGGAACGCACGGATCGCCCTACTGTTTTACAGAGATGGCGAAAAACGTTATATTCTGCATCCAGTTGGCTTGGAAGTTGGCACTGAAATCATCACTGGGCCAGAGTCTCCATTTGAAATTGGCAACGCTTTGCCGTTGATTAATATCCCCTTGGGTACCACTGTTCACAGTGTCGAACTCACCGCCGGAAAAGGTGCCCAAATCGCCCGCTCTGCTGGTGCTGCGGCTCAACTAGTAGCCAAAGAAGGGGACTATGTTACCCTAAAAATGCCTTCTGGTGAAGTCCGCATGGTGCGGAAAGAATGCTACGCAACCATCGGACAAGTCGGTAATACTGACGCGCGGAACACCAACGCTGGTAAAGCCGGACGTAATCGCTGGAAAGGTCGCCGTCCTAAGGTCAGAGGTAGCGTCATGAACCCAGTGGATCACCCACACGGTGGTGGTGAGGGTCGTGCGCCGATCGGTCGTCCAGGGCCAGTTACGCCTTGGGGTAAGCCTACCCTGGGCTACAAAACTCGGAAGAAGAAGAAAGCCAGCAGCGCACTCATCATCCGCCGTCGCCGGAAATCCTCCAAACGTGGTAAAGGCGGTCGTCAGAACTAAGAGAGTGAAAAGTGGAAAGTGGAAAGTGGAAAGCGAAATATTCGTTTTCGGCTATTCACTAGCCATTTCCCGCTATTAACTATCAACTATCAACTATCAACTAAATTATGGGTCGTTCTCTCAAAAAAGGTCCCTTTGTCGCAGATCATCTGATGACAAAGGTGGAAAAAATGAATGCGTCTGGTCGTAAAGACGTGATCAAAACTTGGTCGCGGGCTTCCACAATCCTGCCGCAAATGGTCGGACACACGATCGCAGTACACAACGGTCGTCAACACGTTCCTGTCTTTGTATCAGATCAAATGGTCGGACACAAATTAGGTGAGTTTTCGCCCACTCGGAACTATCGTTCCCACTCAAAGGGAGACAAAAAATCCGGTAGATAATTCAAAATTAACTTTGAATTTTAAACTCTGGATTAAAGAGAAAAAATTATGGCGATCGAAAACAAAACAGAAATCAAAGCAGTTGCGAAATATATTCGCATGTCTCCTTTTAAAGTGCGCCGCGTACTAGACCAAATTCGGGGACGTTCCTACCGTGAAGCCTTGATCATTCTCGAATTCATGCCCTACAAGGCTTGCGAAGAGATTATCAAAGTATTGCGATCGGCTGTGGCTAATGCTGAAAACAACAATGGGATGAATCCAGCCAAGCTAGTAGTATCTACTGCCTATGCTGACGGTGGCCCAGCACTAAAACGCTTCCGCCCTAGAGCGCAAGGTCGCGCTTACAAAATCCGCAAACCGACATGTCACATCACTGTGGCAGTGGCGGAAACGAACTAGGGAGCATATAAAGAAATAACATGGGACAGAAGATTCATCCGATCGGCTTTAGACTCGGCATCACGCAGGAACACCGTTCGCGGTGGTATGCAGATAGCCGCCGCTACCCCGAAGTTCTCAAAGAAGACTACATCATTCGCCAACACATCGAAAAAGACCCCACCCTCAGCACAGCAGGGATTTCCAAAGTTCGGATCGAGCGTAAAGCCGACCAAATCGAACTCGAAATCCATACCGCTCGTCCAGGTGTTGTCGTCGGTCGTCAAGGCAGCGGTATCGAAGTTATCCGTCAAGCTCTGCTCAAAAAACTTGGTACCGATCGTCAGATTCGGATTAACGTCATTGAGATTGCCAAAGTTGATGCTGATGCAGCTTTAATCGCTGAATTCATCGCTCAACAACTATCTCGTCGTGTCTCCTTCCGTCGTGTTGTCCGTCAGGCAATCCAACGGGCACAACGGGCAGAAGTTAAAGGCATCAAAATTCAAGTCGGCGGACGACTCAATGGAGCAGAAATCGCTCGGACTGAATCGTCTCGTGAAGGTAGCGTACCTCTACATACCCTCCGCGCAGACATTGACTACGCTTCCAAAACCGCAGAAACCACTTATGGAATCATCGGTGTAAAAGTTTGGGTCTTTAAGGGCGAAATTATCCCCGGACAAGAAAATCTAGAAATACCTAGTGCTGCTCAACCCAAACGTCGGCAACAGCAACAACGTCGCCGTCAGCAGTTCGATGACCGCTCTGATGAAGGATAGGAATTGAAAAATGTTAAGTCCTAGAAGAACGAAATTCCGCAAACAACAACGCGGTAGAATGACTGGTTTAGCTACCAGAGGAAATGAGATCGCCTTCGGTCAATATGGCTTACAAGCGATCGAACCATCCTGGATTACCTCCCGTCAGATCGAAGCCTGTCGGCGAGCCATGAACCGCTATCTCAAACGGGGCGGGAAAATCTGGATTCGGATTTTCCCTGACAAGCCAGTTACCATGCGCCCAGCAGAAACACGGATGGGTTCCGGTAAAGGTTCTCCCGAATTTTGGGTAGCAGTAGTCAAACCAGGTCGGATCTTATTCGAGATTGGTGGCGTTCCTGAAGACATTGCTCGGGAATCGATGCGTCTAGCGATGCACAAGCTACCGATTAAAGTCAAGTTTATTATCAAAGCACATTTAGAAGACGAGACTGATTAAGGTTATGGCTCTGCCCAAAATTGCCGAAGTAACAAGCCTAACCGATGAAGAACTAGCTGCTGAGATTATCGCTGTCAAACGAAATCTGTTTGACCTGCGCCTCAGACAAGCTACCCGTCGGTTAGAAAAAACCCACGAATTCAAACATAACCGCCATAAATTAGCGCAGTTATTGACCGTGGAACACCAACGTAAAACCGCCAAGGTTTAATACCAGTCAACATACTCAGCCACAGGTAATCAACACACAATGGCAGCTAAAGAAAGAGTTGGCCTCGTCGTCAGCAACAAGATGCAAAAAACCATAGTAGTAGCGATCGAAAACCGTTCCGCTCACTCCAAATATGGCAAAGTAGTCGTCAGAACCAAAAGATATAAGGTGCATGACGAAGACAACCAGTGTAAAGAAGGCGACAGAGTTCGGATTTCTGAAACCCGTCCCCTCAGCCGCACCAAACGCTGGACACTAGCTGAAATCCTCAGTACCAAAGCCTAAATCACCAGGTGGGGTTAGGAATGGCAATGGTTCGAGTGTGAAATTTCACTTTCTGCCCTACCCCCTACTCCCTACTCCCGTCTTGATTCGCTAAACCGTCGTGGAACAAAGGCGTGCGCGAATCGCTACCCTCTACACAACAATGATTCAACAAGAAAGTTATTTAACCGTTGCGGACAATAGCGGTGCCCGTAAAATTATGTGTATTCGCGTCCTTGGTGCGGGTAATCGTACTTACGGCGGCGTAGGCGACACAATTATCGCCGTTGTCAAAGATGCCACTCCGAATATGGCAGTCAAGAAATCCGAAGTAGTCCGTGCAGTCATCGTCCGTACCAGACATACTATGCGCCGCGAGAGTGGTATGAGTATCCGGTTTGATGATAATGCCGCAGTGCTAGTCAATGCTGATGGTAATCCCAGAGGGACTCGCGTTTTCGGCCCTGTCGCTCGCGAACTTCGTGAAAAAAGCTTCACCAAAATCGTCTCATTGGCTCCAGAGGTACTCTAAAAAATGGCAAGACAGAAACCTAAAGTTATCCATCGGATGCACGTCAAGAAAGGCGACACCGTACAAATTATCTCCGGTAGAGATAAAGGCAAAATCGGCGAAATCCTTAGATCTTTTCCCGAACTAAGTAAAGTGATTGTCAAAGGTGTGAGTATTCGTACCAAACACATCAAACCAGCTCAAGAAGGCGAATCCGGTCGGATTGATACTTCAGAAGCCCCAATCCATAGCTCCAAAGTGATGGTCTACTCGACCACCCAAAATGTTGCTAGTCGGATTAGCTACACTGTCAACGCTGAAGGCAAAAAGGTACGGATGTTGAAGAAAACTGGCGAGATTATCGACTAGTTAGTTCTCAGTTTCCCCTTTTGTAAATAGCTATTATCCTGACCAAGCCCAGGAAATCATACTCGAATATCATGGCACAACAACTCAAAACTAAGTATCAAAAAGAAATCACACCCAAGCTGATGGAGCAATTTGGTTATACCAATATGCTGCAAGTGCCCAAGGTGATTAAAATTACGATCAATCGAGGTCTGGGTGAAGCAGCTACCAATGCTAAAGCTCTAGAATCTTCGATCGCAGAAATCGCCAAGATTACTGGACAAAAGCCAGTCGTCACCCGCGCTAAAAAAGCGATCGCGGGTTTTAAAATCCGTGCTGGGATGCCTGTGGGAGTCATGGTGACACTGCGCGGCGATCGGATGTACGCCTTCTTGGATCGGTTTATCAACCTCACCCTGCCCCGAATTCGGGACTTCCGAGGCATCAGCCCCAAAAGTTTTGACGGTCGCGGTAACTACAGTATCGGGATTCGCGAACAACTGATTTTCCCTGAAATCGAGTACGACCAGATCGACCAAATTCGCGGGATGGATATCTCGATTATCACCACAGCCGATAACGACGAATCTGGACGCGCATTACTCAAAGAAATGGGAATGCCCTTCCGCGCGAGTTAATCGCTACAGGTAACAGCGGTAGTAATGGCATCAATATGATGGCGAGCAATGGCTCACCACCAGCCACTAGCCACCAGCCACTAACATCACTAATCACCCTAAACAACAAATGGCGGCACACGATACCATCTCAGATATGCTCACTCGCATTCGGAATGCGAGCATAGTCAAACATCAAACCACCAACCTTCCAGCAACTAAACTCACCCGCAGCATCGCTACTGTCCTCAGACAAGAAGGCTATGTCGGTGAGTATGAAGAAACTGGCGAAGGGATTGACAAAAAATTAGTCCTGACCCTCAGATACAAAGGCAAAAATCGCCAACCAATCATCACTGCCCTTAAACGGGTGAGTAAGCCTGGATTGCGCGTTTATTCCAACCACAAAGACTTACCTAAAGTTTTGGGTGGGATTGGCATCGCAGTGATCTCTACTTCTAGTGGAATTATGACCGATCGCGAAGCCCGTAAACAAGGTGTCGGTGGCGAAATCCTCTGTTACGTCTGGTAAGATCTCGCAAGTAGTCAGTAAGTAGAAGTCAACTGTGGTTTCACTGAATTAGTCACTTTATATGTACTAAATCTTACTCCCCTGGCTCAAATATTCATCTTTGCGCGTACTAAAGTATCGCAATTTCATTGACAAGGAGTAAATATTAATTATGTCTAGAATTGGAAAACGTCCAATTCCTTTACCAGCTAAAGTTACCATTGATATCAATGGTCAATCAGTTGTAGTCAAAGGCCCCAAAGGTGAACTCTCTCGCATCCTCCCCTCAGGAGTAGTCATCCTCATGGAAGACGAGATGGTAGTCGTGAATCGTGCCAACGAGTCCCGCCCCGCTCGTCAACAACATGGATTGTGTCGGACGCTAGTTGCCAACATGGTTGAAGGTGTTTCCACAGGTTTCCAAAAGAAATTGGAAATCCAAGGGGTTGGTTATCGGGCTGCTGTTGACAGTAATGTCCTCACCCTCAACGTGGGCTACAGTTTACCTGTCAAAATCACTCCACCAGCGGGAATTACGATCGAAGTTCCTAAAGAAAAGAATACTAATGTCATCGTTAGTGGTATCGATAAAGAATTAGTCGGCAATACTGCTGCCAAAATCCGCGATGTTCGCCCACCAGAAGTATACAAAGGTAAGGGAATTCGCTACGAAGGTGAAGTTGTCCGCCGGAAAGCTGGTAAATCTGGGAAGAAATAGAACATAAAATGAAACTAACACGTAAAGAATCAGTACAGCGTCGTCACCGTCGCGTTCGGAAGGACGTAAATGGTTCGACAGCCCGCCCTCGGTTGGCGATCTTTAGATCTCACCAACACATCTACGCCCAAGTCATCGATGACACCGAGCAACATACAGTCGCAGCGGCATCGAGTCTCGAACCCGAACTAAAATCTCGATTGAGTGGTGGTGGGAATATTACCGCAGCCGCTGAAGTCGGCAAACTAGTCGCCGAACGTGCCAAAGCTAAAGGCATCGAGACGGTAGTATTCGATCGCGGTGGTAATCTTTATCATGGTCGCGTCCAAGCCCTCGCTGACGCTGCTCGTGAAGCTGGATTAAACTTCTAATCATAAATCATCCAAATATCAGATTATGGCACAAGAACAACAACAACGTCGCGGCGGCGGTAGTGGTGGCGGTAGCGGCGGCAGTGGCGGCAGTGGTGGCAGTGGCGGCAGTGGCAATCGAGGCGGCGGCGGCGGCAATAGAGGCGGCGGCGGTAGAGGTAAAAAGGAAGAAAAGGAAATCACCTACCAAGAACGGGTAATCCAAATCCGTCGGGTAAGTAAAGTAGTTAAGGGTGGTAAAAAACTCAGCTTCCGCGCCATCGTCGTGATTGGCAATGAAAAAGGTGAAGTTGGTGTAGGCGTTGGTAAAGCCAGCGACGTTATCGGTGCAGTCCGCAAGGGCGTAGCTGATGGTAAAAAACATTTAATTACCATTCCTTTAACCAAATCCAATACAATTCCCCATCCGATCGTCGGTGGTGGCGGTGGTGCTAATGTAATGATGCGCCCTGCTGCTCCTGGTACCGGAGTAATTGCTGGTGGAGCTGTCCGTACTGTATTAGAACTCGCCGGAGTCAAAAA
>JAJAZF010000121.1 GCA_026785875.1 Chamaesiphon sp.
AAATTAAATTAATACGATCTTATATTTGATTTTAGTTTCAGTTAATATTGTAATAATTGCAACTAGTTGATAGGTACTGCTAAATTAATTTTTCTAGTTTTTATTGATCGAAGCATACCCCATTTTGGTGCGTTCACCCTGACTCGGGCGTTCGCGATCGATCGTTGTGGTTTACCATAAAGATCGATTCCCTTTCCTTACAGACCGATCCATGACTAATCCACCGTCTAATTCCACTGGAATTTCCTCAGGAAAAGCTCCATTAGTACCACCTGTAGGCTGGATGGAGATCGGCTCGATTGTTGGCGCACAAGGAATTAAGGGAGAAGTGAAGGTTTATCCAAATTCTGATTTTCCCGAACGATTTGAACGAGCGGGAGAACGCTGGCTGTGGGGGACTCAGGATCTAGAGCCGAGATCGATTCAATTGAAAAGAGGGTTTGAAATCCCTGGTAGAAACTTGTATGTAGTGCAGCTAGAAGGCATCAACAATCGATCGCAAGCCGAAAATTTGCGGGGACAGATGTTGTTACTCCCCGCTACCGATCGACCAAAATTGTCAACGGGGGAGTATCATAGTCAAGATCTGATCGATTTACCAGTCTTTCATCAAGTCACTGGACTGGAAATTGGGATAGTCACAGATATCTTCACTGCTGGACATGAGGTATTAGTAGTCAGTGTGCCGCATGGTGATGGCAAAACCTCCGAGGCGATGATTCCCTTTGTCAAAGAAATCGTTCCCGTCGTCGATATTACCAATCGCCGGATTGAAATCTTACCCCCACCTGGATTGTTGGAATTGTATCTACCTAACTTGACTTCACAGGAGCAGGATTAAGATTGGGACTTCAAGCCCCAGAGATATCGCCGAGCAAGCCTGATTCTCAGTCTCCCTTTTTAGCTACGGTGCATACACAGTTATTTGAGTTGATGCGTAGTTCTACCCCACCCCAGCCCTCCCCTTATAAAGGGGAGGGAGTAAAGCCTCCCGACAAGGTTACGCTGTCTTGATCCAAACGCACATCTGGGCGGGTGAGCGCAACAACTCAAACAGACTGGTTGGTAGGGAACAATTGGGGACAAATAACCAACAACAAGTAGCAAATACCAACAACGACGATGGAACAGCTTAATAATGCGTTTACCCTCTTTTTGAGTCTACTGGTAGAAGCAATTCCTTTCTTGTTGCTAGGAGTGTTGTTATCGAGTTTACTGCTGATTTTTATCGACGAACGGTGGTTGATTACCCATATGCCCAAACATCCGGTGCTGGGGGCATTTGCAGGTAGTTGTATCGGCTTTTTATTTCCAGTGTGTGAGTGTGGAAATGTACCTGTAGCAAGGCGATTGATTATGCAGGGGGTGCCGATGCCTGTAGCGATTGGCTTTTTACTTGCCGCACCGACAGTGAATCCGATTGTAATATGGTCTACTTGGATTGCTTTTCACGATCGACCGGAAATAGTAGTATTGCGGGTGGTATTTTCATTATTAATTGCCACGATTGTCGGTTATGTTTTTAGCGTCCAAACAGATCTTAAACCGATTTTACAACCTGCAATCGCGTTGGGCACAATTCGCGCTCAACCAAAAATTAGTACTGGTTCTAGCCTCCTCGATGGCGGTGATTTTATGCTCGGTAGTGGTGGGGTAGCCGCCAAACGGATGACTCAAGATCTGATCCAACCGCCACAGAAATCGCTCCGCGCTAATTTCGATTTAGTCCTGGATAATGTCATCCAAGAATTACGAGAATTGGGCGGAGTATTAGTATTGGGTAGTGCAGTAGCGGCGGCAATCCAAACTTTGACACCACGAGAACTGATCGTTAGTCTCGGTGAAGGGCCGATTTTGTCGATCGTGGTAATGATGATCTTGGCTGGTTCGATTTCGATTTGTTCTACTGTAGACTCATTTTTCGCCCTCTCTTTTGCGGCAACATTTACGAGTGGTTCTTTACTTGCATTTCTGGTATTTGGGCCGATGTTCGATCTCAAGAGTATTGGATTGATGTTATCGATCTTTAAGCCCAAAGCAATCTTTTATATATTTGCGATCGCGACTCAATTAACTTTTATATTAACCTTGTTCGTGAACTTCCATGTCAGTTAATCCCTCTACTCGCTCCAGTCTGCGAAAGTCGTGGTTAGATATTACGGCGGTAACTGCCTGGGGAATCTTACTCCTCAAATACGCGATCGATGGTACTTTATATATCCTCATTCATCCCAGTTACTATCTGCTCGTGACAGTTACGGGCGGCTGTTTATTATTAATTGGGATCTTTCAGAGCTGGAGACTAGTTCGAGGGAAAATCGCCAGTCCTCAAGAACTGCATAACAGTCTACTTCCTCAAGGCGTAACCACAATGTTACTATTGGGTACCGCGATCGCTGGATTGATTATTACTCCCAAATTATTTACCAGTCAGGCTGCCATCCAGCGCGGAGTATCTTCCGAAGCTGTCACAGTCACCCGCAGCCAAACCCAAGCCTTTAGTACCAATGTCAACCCCGAATCCAAAACCCTGGTAGATTGGGTGCGAACTCTCAATAATTACCCAGAACCCGACGCATATTTAGGTCAAAAAGCTAATATAAATGGGTTTGTCTTTTATCCCAAAGAACTTCCAGCTAACTATCTGATGCTATCGAGATTTGTGATTACCTGCTGTGCCGCAGATGCCTATCCCGTCGCCATCCCCGTCAAATTTACCGGAATTCGTCAAAACTATCCCCAAGATAGTTGGTTTCAAGTCAAAGGCAAAGCGATCGTCGAAACATTTAATGGTAGTCGTCAATTAGTCATCGATGCTAGTGAAATTCAGCCGATTCCAACACCTAAGAATCCTTATCAGGAGTAGGCTTTAGGTTTTAGGTTTTAGGCTTTAAGTGAGATATTTTGTACCCACATTCCATACCCTGTGAATACCCGTAAAGCTTTACTTCCAATCGATCGCATTGCCATCACGTTCATGGCTGTATTGGCGATCGTCACCCTGATCTTATTATGGAGTGGCGATCGCACCTTGCCACAAGTCCGTGATTTTAACTGGCAGAATCGATCGATTAGTGCTGAAGATACCGCTTTTACCCTGACATTCAATCGCGCGATCGATCGTCCCACCGTCGAAAAACAACTCCAAATCGAACCCCCACTACCTGGCAAAATCAGTTGGGCGGGGTCTAGACTGGCTTATACGCTCACAAACCCTGCCCCTTATGGAAATACTTTCAAAGTCAGTTTACAAGGGGCTAGAGAGGCAATCGGCACCAAAAGAGGTAAGGAAATCGTCCCCTTTGAGGGGCAATTTCGGACACCCGATCGGATGTTTGCTTATATTAGCAGTGGATCGACCGATCGAGGTCGGATCGTTATCTACAATTTCAAGACCAAAAAATCGATAACCGTCAGTCCTGAAAACTTAGTTGTTACTGATTTTAAAGTAGACAGTCAGAGTCAGAAAATCATTTTTACGGCAACAGATCCTCAAACGATCCAAAGCCGTCAACCCGCGATCGCGACTCAACAAGTTTATAGTATTAGTACCGGAATTGCCCCCAGAAATACCGACAAAAACCAGCAACTGATACCGCCTGGAAAATTAGAATTAATCCTTGACAATCGGGAATATCAAAACGTCAAATTTGACCTTTCACCCGATGGCAATAAAGTAGTCGTTCAACGAGTCAGTCGCCGCAATCCAAGCGACTTCGCCCTCTGGGTAGTCGCGCTCGATAAATCAGCTCCCCCCACCAAACTGAAACAGAGCGGGGATTTTGTCATCACGCCAGATAGTAAACAAGTTGCCGCCGCCGTAGGGCAAGGAGTCTCTATCTTTCCGCTGACACCGACTCAGAGCAGCAACCTCGACTTTTTACCCAAATTTGGTAACGTCCTGAGTTTTGCCAGTGATGGCACAGCAGCGGCAATGGTGGAATACAACAGCGACTATACCAAGTCCCTATTTGTCGTTAGCAACCAGGGGATCGAACAGCAAATTCTCAAGACTAATGGCTCGATTTGGGATGCGAAATTTTCCCCTGCCAAAGATATCATCTATTGCTTGGCTACCGAACT
>JAJAZF010000122.1 GCA_026785875.1 Chamaesiphon sp.
ACGCGATGCGATTTAGGAGATCGGATACCCAGATCTAAACGATCGGTTTACTGGGTACTTTGTCTTTTCGATCGTCAGCTAATATAAGAATACAAGATAGCGATTTATTCTCGTTCTTAGATGCTTGGCGTTGGTGCAGCATTTCAAGGCGATAAACGTCGAAACTCTATCTTTAGGCTGATATTGTGAATTGTAAATCAACCTGAGAATTAGCTAAGATAAGAAAATACAACAGTCATGAAATCAGCATATATGTTACGTCGATTAGTGATAATTTTTATGGCTTTGACCTTATCTATTACTTCTGTAGCCTGCGGCTCTGGAAATGAAAATCGGTCAACTCAGGGACAAGATCGACAGTCCAATACTGCTATCAGTAACAATACCAACCAAAAGCCGATCGCTGATGGTAAGTATCCCGTCCAGCAAGCTACCTATAATGATGCAAACGGTGAATACAGTCTTATGCTGCTGAATACACCTGCTGGTACGCCACCTGTGTACCGCAGTACCAATCTGCAAATGGCGCGATTGACCGATGAAGAAGTTAAAGCAAGTGAAAAGGCTTATTTCAAGTCAGAAAAGGGTCAAGTCTCCCTACACGTGCCAGAGGACTTCAAAATTGAGTATGTGCATAATGTGACACAGGCTCAGACCAATCCTCAAACCGGACAACAAGAAACCGTCGTCGTCAAACGAGAATCTAGCTTCTGGACACCTTTTGCTGGCTCGGTAGCTGGCTCACTTGCCGGACAAGCGATCGGTAGTATGTTATTTAGACCACAGTACTATGTACCCCCTGTCTATAATTCGGGTGGGCTGCGCGGTTATGGTGGCTATGGCAGCAATTACGGTCAAGCTGTGCAGGGTTATCAGACTCGATACAACAGTCCTCCACCAGCAGTAGTCAACCGCACCACACTACGGACGACTGGACGACTCAATAACAACAATAATTTCAATCGCACCAATACCAATCCAAATCGGATCGAACGAAATCGTGGTACAGGATCGGGATTTGGAGGTAGCACACTCCGTCAATCTGACAGATCTCGTCCTACCGTTCGTCCGTCTGGGGGTTCCAATCGGAGCTTTGGTAGTGGTGGTCGCAGCCGTTCTGGTGCTGGATTTGGCAGCCGCAGACGTTAGATAGTTGACAGTTGATAGTTGATAGCGTGGCGTTACCCGCAACGCGGCAATCTGCCGCGTTGCAACGCGATCGGGGTGACAAAGGCGCATGAGGATTTAAATCCTTATGATAGTATGCTGGTAATTGACTATTACAGCACCTAGGATTAAATTATGGCACTCAAGAAAGGAGATTCAGTTCGGGCGATCGCCAGTGCGCTGGCAAATAGTCTCGAAGCAAAAGCTAGTGATGCTAGGTTCCCTAAATATCTATTTGAAACTAAGGGTGAAGTGCTAGATCTACGTGGTGATTATGCTCTGGTTAAATTTGGACAAGTCCCAACACCTAATATTTGGCTGCGACTCGACCAGTTGGAGGGGTTTTAGGAGCTAGGCTTAATTACTTTTGACTCGAATGTGCGATCTGTTGCCTCATCAAGATGCGATGAGAATGATGTCACTAGTGGCACCACTCCATTACCCCATCACTCCTCATACCTAGTTTGGACTAGTTTTTGTCGCGGAGAAGTTCTCTAATTTGTTTGAGCGCGGCTGGAAGAATATTGAAAACTGCCCAACCAGCCGCTGCGGCAAGAGGAGCAAGCACGATCAAGAGCCGATAGTCGAAGTCCATAATGGTTTCCTTAATGAGAAATAAAAAGTTATTTTGATGATTAGATATCGCTTACTTACTTTAGCAGAATTAGTGGCTGGTATTGCATTGGCTCCGTCTCAAAATCATTGAACCGCGATCGACCCCTTACCTCGCAGTAACCCAGTACTAGCACCTGGACAAATATGACTGAGCGGAGATTGAGATGGGAACTGTGCCCAGATTGCATCGACACTGCGGAGTTGACGGAGCCAATGAAAAGTTTTGGCAGTGCGGATCGCCGCAGCCTCACCAAATTGGTTGGGTAATAGATGTCTACCTGTAAATAGCACGCCACCAGCACCAGCATAATAGATACAAGATGACCCAGGCGAGTGCCCAGGAGTCCAAATTGCATGTATGCTATCGTTAATGTTTAAATTATGCCTAAAAGTAGTAACTTTAAGTTCTGGGAGTAAGTAAGCTTCCTGTTCTTGCACGCTCGTCTCACAACCTAATTCAGTAGCGATAGCTGTTGTTTGTCCCATGCCCCCGCGATGAGTAATTACCAGCCATTTCACGCCGCCTCGATCGAGCATAAACTGTCGATTGACATCATTCCAAGCTGGACTATCGATCGAGATATTCCCGATCGGAGTTACGATGAGATAAGCAGTGCCCCCCAGAGTATCGCGGTTGGGTGGAAAAGCAAAAATTCCTGGTAAAATCTCTGTTGGCAGTTTACTCGCTGGAGATTTAATTGAAAGTGAGGGATCTGACAAGTTTGATGGCAACATAAGAGCGCGGACTCGGTGAGGATTTATATTTTAGCAAGTTATAGTGTCAGCAAGTACCGCGATGGTTGAAGCCTGGATGACGATCGTGCATAGCAAATCGATGGTAACAACTAGCTCAAGTCCGATCGATTACTTATAATTTTATTCATGTGGTTGTCTTTACTATTCATCTTAATTTTATCGGGCATTCTGACGTTCATTATTCTACGTCAAACTGTTAGTCAGATGACCGCCGCTCCACTGTGGATACTATGGGCGATCCTGATGACTCCGCCGCTAGTAACTGGGGTGACAGTGACTTGGAGCAAGCAAATTCCGCCGTTACCGATCGCCATTGCCGTCTGCTCGATTTGCTGGCTGCTCTACTGGCGATTATTGGGTTGGCGACGATCGACACCTCGATCGCTCGATGCCATTCCTCCTGCCGATCTCACACAGAGCTTACCTGAAATACTACCTCGATCGGAACCAGAGCCAGGGTTGATACTGTCAGAACCGATAGTAGAGGTTGCAGCTCGACCGATCGAAGCCGAAGAAGAGGCGATCCTCAGAACTTGTTTTCCGTGGAATGTATTCTTTTTAGAAAAGATTGAATATCGTCCGCAAGCAGTACTGTGTCGTGGTAAATTGCGAACTGATGCCAATAATGCCTACACGACGATCGTTGAAAATGTCGAACGATTATTCGGCGATCGCTTCTTTATTTTATTTCAATACAGTTTGTCCACTGGTAAACCATTTTTTGCATTGGTACCACGTCCCCAACAGACTGCGATTACCCGATCGCGTCGCTGGTTAGACTATGCAGTTGTAGGGATGTTATTTCTGATTACGCTAGTTCCTACTACCTACTTTGGTGCTGCGTTAGCGCGATTACCACAGGGCGATATTAGTGATATTCTCACGGCTGGTTTACCTTATGCCTTGAGTATTATTTTTATCTTAGGGCTACGAGATTTTGGACGTTATTTTGTAGCTAAATTTTACAAAATTGACACGACTTTACCATACTTTATTCCCCTACCATTTTTCCCTGGTACTTATGGCTGTCTGGTACAAATTCAATCGCCAATCCCCGATCGTCAAGCTGTCTTCGATCTAGGTTTTGTAGCGTCAACTTTAGGATTGGTAGTTTCGATTCCGCTATTAGTGTGGGGACTAGCACAATCGGAAACTGTACCTTTAGACATTAAGTCTACCCTGTTTAGCTTTCACGCTTTCGATCCACGCTTCTCGCTGCTGATGACGCTGTTGTGCAAGTTAGCATTAGGTAGCCAATTCGTCGCCCAACGCGCGATCGATTTGGATAACGTAGCGATTGCCGCTTATATTAGTTTATTGATTATTACGCTCAATTTGATGCCGCTGCGCCGACTAGATGGCGGTTACATCGTTCATGCCATGTTCGGACAAAAATCTAGTGCGATTATCAGTCAGGTGAGTAAATTAGCCTTAGCATTCCTGGGCTTTATCCGTTACCGAGCTTCGGATTTTAGCAATCCCGATCTATTATTTCTGGCAATCGCGATCGCCTTAATTCCCGCCATCGACGAACCTGCACTCAATGATGTTTCAGAAATCAATAGCTGGCGGGATGCCCTTGGTGTGGTAATTTTAGCAATTTTAGTCTCGATCTTGATTCCAGTACCAACAGTGTTGATGCAATTTTTGAATGTGTAAATTTAGAGCGGATCTTACACTGCGGTCGATCTGAGTAATTGTCAAGAAATCATGACAATTACGATCGCTAAAATGGCGCAAAACCGTTAAACCCGGCAAATTAAAGGCGATCTCCCCTTGACGGATGGGGGCAAAGTTTTGTTAGATAGTGTGAAGACAACGAAATTGTAGATTGCTAATAGCTGAGAAATCAATGATTCCAGAATTTAGTCAATACAGTTAACGGTTGGATGTTTGGACGCAATTTAGTCACCTGCGATCGAGTATTACCTCGCTCCGGCAGATTCTAGAAATTTCATCAACAGCTTAAACATAGTTAGTCGCTCGACCAACTAATAGCAGTAAATTTTCTGATGTGACAACAAGTGTAGATCCAAATTTACAGAATCTAGATCTACACCCTACTCGGAGATTCGGATCGTGACCAAAGACAACGCATTAGAAGAAATGACTCTCCGACAACTGCGCCGCGTGGCGAGTGTCTGTGGAGTATCCCGTTACAGCAGGATGCGGAAATCCCAACTCCTGGAAGAAATTCAGAAAATTCAGCGCAATACCAATAGTCCATCTACCGAACTGGAGGCACAATTAACAGTGGAAGCAGGCAAATTTGAACTCGAAATCGCTGTCGATCTTACGGCGGAGGAATTAGCCAGCGTAGATGAAGGATTGGGCGATTTGCCTAGCGGCTATGGAGACAGTCGGATTGTGTTATTACCACGCGATCCTCAATGGGCTTATGCTTATTGGGATATTCCGATCGAGCACAAAAATGAACTGCGCCATCATGGTGGACAACAATTAGCTCTGCGGATTTATGATGTCACTGACATCAATTTGGACTATCAAAGTCCTCACAGTATTCAAGAGTATCCGATCGATGAGATGGCAAGAGAATGGTATGTACCAATTCCGGTGAGCGATCGATCCTACGCGATCGATATCGGTTATCGTTGTGGTGATGGACGGTGGTTGGTGCTGGCTCGATCGGCATCTGTCGGCATTCCTCCTGTTTACCCCTCTGACTGGATTGAAGATGTCTTCATCACCGTACCGTGGGAAGAAGAATTGATCGACAGAACATTTGTCGAGCTGATCCCGCCGAGCTACAAGACAGCAGACGATAGTGTCGCTGGTACCGCTGGTGCAACTGGTACCGCTGAGACAACTGGTAATAGTAATACCGAACAGAACGCTATCTACGAGCGGATCTTTGGGATGACAGCAGCTACCGAATCCCTCCGAATTTCTGGTTCGCTGTATGGTTCCATGCAGCAATCACCCCTAGAGTCGGTTAGTTCCTTTGTCTTCCCCTCTGGAGTTGGGATGTGGGCACAACCGACTACTTTCGGCGTGAATATGTCTGGGGTGGGCATGTCTGGGATCGGGATGTCGGGAATGGGCATGGATAGCAGCGATCGTCAGCGTCAATTCTGGCTGATTGCTGATGCCGAATTGATCGTCTACGGTGCTACCGAACCCGATGCGGCAGTTTCGATCGGCGGACGACAAATCAAGCTCAACCCCGATGGTACGTTCCGCTTCCAGATGTCCTTCCAGGATGGAAATATCGACTATCCGATCGTTGCTGTTGCCAAAGATGGCGAACAACAACGCTCGGTACACATGACATTCGATCGATCGACTCCTTCACGGAATACCAATACCAAGGAAGAAGCCGTCGCTGAAAAATGGTTCTAATTGCTGAGTATTGCTAAACTTAGTCAATAGTCTAAATTATCCCTATCAATCTTCACGGTTGATGGGGATAATTTGTTAGGATCGATTAATAGAATAAATCGGCTTCAGACAGTCAAAGCTGTTATCCTGTAATTATTACGCCCGATCGTTATTGCAAACAATAATTCGTTCGAGATCGATATTTTCTTCGCTGAAATCGGTAAACCCTTTACCTGTTTAGAGGAAAAATGAAACTCAACACATGCACATCGCTCGATGAAATTGATGTCGATCGCCAGTACTCGAACAAAATTAATTAGTTATGTATTTTTACGATTTAAATATCCCCCATCCTCTATCTTCCATCCCCTAGACAATGACTAATGTTACACAATCTCGCGATCGACAGATAAAATCGTCAATGCGCCCAGATAATGATTGGCGATTATTATTAAGGTTATTACCTTATGCTCGTCGCAGTGGTAAGTTATTTTTTATATCATTTGGACTATTAGTACCTTTAGCGATTTCCAATGCGATCCAGCCATTGATTATTGGGCAGGCAATATCCAAAATTAGGAACGAAAACACCTGGGATTTTCTGCGCGATCTATCCATGTTAGATGGATTGAATTTACTCACTCTCATCCTGATGGGAACAGTAATTATCAGGTTAGTATTGACAGCAATTCAAGGCTATACCGCTCAACGGATCGGGCAACAAATCACCGCAGATATTCGGAACGATTTATTCGATCGAGTCACATCATTAGCGGTGAGATTTTTCGATCGCACACCCGTCGGTAAATTGATTACCCGATTGACTAGTGATGTTGAAGCTCTAGGCGATGTTTTTACCAATGGCGCAATTGGGATCGTCAGCGATCTGCTGTCGATCTTCGTGATGATTTATTATATGTTCATGCTTCAGTGGCAAATTGCCACCATGCTATTGGTGATGATGATCCCAGTAGCGGCATTGGTAATTTATTTTCAGCATGAATATCGCAAAGCCAATTATCGAGGTAGAGAAGAGTTATCGCAACTCAACTCGATGGTGCAAGAAAATGTCGTCGGAATTAATGTCGTTCAACTATTTCGGCGAGAAAAATATAATGCCGAACTATTTCGGACGATCTGCGATCGTTATATCAAAGAAATTGATAAAACCAACTTTCACGACTCAGCCGTATCAGCAACTTTAGAGTGGATTTCCCTCGTAGCGATCGCTGGTGTACTCTGGATGGGTGGGTTGATGGTACTCGACAAAACATTAGAGATTGGGACATTAGCAGCATTTATTTTGTATGCCCAAAGACTATTCGATCCATTGCGGCAATTTGCTGAGAAATTCACGGCAATTCAAGCAGGATTTACCGCAGTAGAACGGATTAATGATATTCTCAACGAGCCGATCGAAATTAAAGATGTCGATGATGCCCAAAGTTTACATCTAACTCACATCGATAGTGCCGCTCAGGGTGAAATTCGCTTCGAGCATGTCTGGTTTGCCTACAACGATGATGACTATGTAATTCGCGATCTAGATTTTACGATTAAACCAGGTGAAAAAATCGCCTTAGTCGGCCCGACTGGTGCGGGGAAAAGTTCGATTATTCGCTTGCTCTGCCGTCTATATGAGCCAACAAAGGGGCGAATTTTGGTTGATGGTGTAGATATCAAAAACATCACTCAAGCCGAACTCCGTCGCTATTTAGGCGTGATTCTGCAAGATGGTTTTCTATTTGCTGGCGATGTCCGCACAAATATTACCCTGGGTGAAGACTATACCGAAGCTGAAATTGTTGACGCGGCTAAATCGACGAATATCGATCGATTTATCACACAACTTCCCCAAGGCTATGACACGAAACTGCGAGAACGCGGTTCTAATTTATCCGCTGGACAAAAACAACTAATTGCCTTCGCTCGATCGGTAATTCGCAATCCGCGAATTTTAGTCCTCGACGAAGCTACCGCCAGTTTAGATGTAGGTACCGAAGTATTAGTTCAAGATGCCCTCAATCGGTTGATTATCGATCGCACCGCAATTATCATCGCCCACCGTCTATCGACAATTCGGAACGTCGATCGGATATTTGTACTCAAACAAGGCACCCTAGTTGAATCTGGCTCTCACGAGTTATTACTCCAACAAGGCGGCTTGTATGCGAGTTTATATCAGCTTCAAATGTTGGGGACTTAGATGAGGGGATCGGGGCTAGAGAAAAAAGATTGACAAAAATCGATCGAGCAAGTATTATCATTTTAGTGTGAGGAGCGAATCAAGAAGAAGACCGAGACGAAACACGGCCAGTCGTCGGTCTTCTTTTTGGTTTTATATCCAACAACAAAGAGGCGTGGCTGAATTAAGGTATGAAACGCACAAATAATTTTGTAGGGGTAATGCCTTGTGCTTACCCCGCATCGATTAAGGGTAACCACAAGCGGCGTTTTTATGCGGGGGGAACCCCCGCATAAAAAAACGACAAGACAGGGGCACCCCTACGGAGAAATCAATCATACCCCGATTCAGCACTGCCAACAAAGATTTTGACTAATACTGCACCCAGCGACTAAGCGTTGAGAATAAACTTTTCAATTGCCACAGCGACACCATCGGCATCAACATGTGGAGCAACCCAATCACCGAGCGATTGGACATCCTCAGGGGCATTACCCATCGCGACACCGATGCCAGC
>JAJAZF010000123.1 GCA_026785875.1 Chamaesiphon sp.
GCCTTGGCTGGGCCAACACCTGGAATATCCATCAACTCTTGAGGATGCAGATCGCGCAATCTCTCTAGGGGATCTCGCTGATGTTGTCCCAAATGATTGAGAATATACTCACCTAACCCGATCGCGGATAGCTTACCAGGCCCTTGTCCCGTTCCCAACAAAATCGCGATTAATTCAGCATTCTTGAGGTGTTTGACTCCATGTGCGAGTAAGCGTTCGCGGGGACGTTCGTTACTGGGGATATCGATGATGCGAAGGCTGTAAGTCATGCCACTGAGACGTAATCGGTGCGTAGTTAAAATTACTTGTCACTTTACGACGATCGCCGAGCCGATCGAATCCACACAATGGCTGAATTATTCTCTATCGATACAAATAACCTCATCTCTAACCCCCACTCAATTTAGCCTTGTAGCCCAATTTAGTCACGATCTCTAACAATTTCTGACGACAATCGCCTTGAATCTCGATCGAATTATCCTTCATTCCTCCACCAGCCCCACACTGATTTTTAAGTGTCTTGGTGAGGCTTGTAAGTGTCTCTGGTGATACTTGAAAGCCACTAATGATGGTGACTGTTTTACCACCTTTGCCTTTTCTGGAGGCTTCGATCTTGAGTTTGTGCTGGTTGGGTGGTAGTTCTTGGATATCGTCTGTCTCTGGTTCTTCGTCCCCAAATTCTCGGTAGGCGATTTTGTTACTGTCTTTTGCCATGTTTTTGTGTGTTTATAGGTAAACTAAATTTCAGCTCCACCCTAACAACCCAATTATCACCCTTCTGGGCGGGGGTCAAACGCTGTGCTATCAATTATCAATTATCAATTATCAATTATCAATTATCAATTATCAATTATCAATTAATTTAACCATCTAGAGTTCCCAAGAATCGATCGGCTACTAAAAGATGCTGTTGCTGCTTCTCTGGAGCCATTTTATCAAAAGTTTTCACCAACATGCCCAAGCGCGGATTACTCAAAAAGAAATCGCGATGAACGTGCATAAATCGCCAAAATAAACCATCCCAAATCGGTTGCCAATCGCCTTTTTTATAGTCGCTCATCTTCATCAGATAATTACTACCACTGATGTAGGGCTTGGTACACATCCCACCACCATCGGCAAACTGGCTCATCGCATATACATTCGGCACCATCACCCAATCATAGGCATCGACAAACATCTCCATAAACCAGCCAAACACCTCATCGGGATCGAATTCGCACAGCAACATAAAATTACCCACCACCATCAGCCGCTCGATGTGATGACAGTAACCGCTTTTTAGGGCTTTTTTAATCGTAGTATCCAACGGCAAAATACCTGTAGTCCCCTTCCAGAAACTCTCAGGAATCTGCCGAGTAAACCCCCAATAATTGCGAGATCGCTGGCTGCGTCCCCGTCGTTCGTAGGTAATTCGCATAAACTCCCGCCAGCCCATGATCTGACGCACAAAGCCTTCTAGACTATTTAGCGGTACTTCATCGATCTTTGCTAGAGCTGCATCGATAATCTGTTTTGGCGACAGCAACCCAATATTCAACATCGGCGACAGTACCGAATGATGTAGGATTGTCTCTTCTAACACGATCGCATCTTCATAGGCACCAAAATCAGCAAACCGCACCTCTAAAAAGTCTGCCAGCCAAGCATCAGCTTCGGTATATGTCGTCGGATAAAACCCCGCTGCAAATGGCTGTTCGACAGAGCCATAGTTATTGCCAAAATTTTCGCTCACATAAGTCTGAGCTTCCCGCACATACTCGTTCAATTCAGGTAGATCTAAAACTGGAGCCGATCGACCCTTAGGAAATTTCTGCCGATTATCTACATCATACGTCCACTGTCCGCCCAGAGGTTTGTCAAATTTGTCGAGCAAAATCTCGTGATGTTTGCGTCTGTCGATATAGAAATCCGTCTGCTTGTAACTCTTGCGCTTGTCGAAAAACTCCGCTATTTCCGCCGGATCTTCCAAAAAGTTAGGCGATCGATATTCCTTTAACTCGATCCTCTGTTGTTTCGCTCCGGCTGTCAACCGCCGCCGCAGCCAATCATCCACTACATCTGCATAGTGCAGTTCGCGCACCCCGTCACTAGCGATGATGGGGAGAAGTTTCTGGATGTCGCATTCCTCGCTCGTAGCCGGAATGTAGCGTACCTGATAGCCTTGCTGAGTTAGATAATCCTCATACATCCGCATCGTCGCGCGATGCAGTAGTAATTTCTGTTGGTGAAAGCAATGGTGATGAAAAAACAGCCACTCTTCTACCAGATAAACTGTGTGCCCCTTTGCTAAAGCTGGATGTTGAGAAAAAAGTTGATTGGGGAAAACAATGCTAGCTCGATCGGACATGGCAATTGCACTTTACGGTATTGTAACAATTCCGAGCTGGAGACGATCGCTGATTCAACCAGCTTTAGTACTTTTACCTTACAATATCTAAGCTTGTTTATTGTCGATCGAAAAAGTAAAACCCATGAGATTAGTTGCGATCGATTTTGAGACTGCCAATCGCGATCCTAATAGTGCCTGTGCTCTAGGGATAGTTCAGATCGAGAACCAAACTATCATCCATGAAGAAATCTTCCTCATCCGTCCTCCCTCCTACCGTTTTGAATTTACCAACATTCATGGCATCATGTGGTCTGATGTCGCTCAAGCCCCCACCTTCAAGCAAGTCTGGGCACAAATTTCCACCAGAATCGAACGTGCCGATGCTTTAGTCGCCCACAATGCTAGTTTCGATCGACGGGTACTCTATGCCTGCTGCGATTTATACAATATCCCCCAACCCAAGCAAAAGTTTATCTGTACCGTCGCCCTCGCCCGCGAACGCTGGAA
>JAJAZF010000124.1 GCA_026785875.1 Chamaesiphon sp.
GATGCGGATACAGACTCACTAGCGAAGAAAGAGTACATCTACATCATATTGATGGCAACCACGACAATTGGAAGCTCAACAACCTTGAAGCTCTCCATGAGTCCTGCCACGATTATCTACACATGAGCAAGGCACGAGCCTAGAATATCGGGAGCCGTATGCACGGAAACGGGCACGTACGGTTCTAACTGAGAGGGGCGCAGGATAATACCTGCCCTCGACTCAACCTATCTACGATCCAGATCGATTACTTCAAATCTAAACCTGCCGATTTGCCAAAGACCACCATCTTGTTAGATAACGGCTATCACCCTGATAAACTCACCAGCGCACTGGAGATGATTTATCCTGAGATTATGACTAAGATTCAATTTGAACTCTCTGCCAAACCATCAAAAGCCGAGAAGGAGGCGAAAGGACAATCTGGATTTGTCCCTGTTGCGGCTAGATGGGTCATCGAAAGATCGAATGCTTGGGTCGAAAGATGTAAAAGCTTAGTCAAAAATTTTGACCGGACACTCGAACGTTCTAATTCCAAGCTCCAACTGTGTTTTATCAGGCTCATGGTTAAGAGATTAGCTGCGGCACCTGTCATCTAAAAAGATCTCAAATGGGTTCTATAGTCCAAAACGATCGGTTCTGAGGAGTTGATATTCCACTTGGCAGCACCCGTGACTTGCGCCAGCAGGCTAGATGTCACTAGGGCGTGGTCGAGGGAACCCGTCTGACCGTCAAAGACATAGGAATCGGTCGTAGTGGTGAGTTTGGTCAAGCCACCAGCACGGAGGATATCGATCGGATCTTCTTCGTTAATAGTCGTAGGTGTTAGATCCGATCGCCGCATTCAAGCCATCTGAACTGCGGGGTACTCCCGCCACAACTGTACTCAGTTTGGCGGTGAGGGGGATAGCAGGAGAGGTGACGTAGGGAAAAGCCCCGCCAAAGGCGTATGCCCGTCCGACAATACCGACAAATCGGAGATCTCGGCAAGTTGGACGGGTATGAGGAGTGCTAGGCGGGGAACCCGCCCAGCACGAACAACTACTCTGGTAAACCCTTGATCCGACCCTTGAGACTTCTGATATAGCTTCGGAGAATATCCGTCTGTGTTCGATTTGTTTGCTCTGCATATTGTTTCAGTATTTCTAACTCGTCTTCTGGAATCCTGATATTAATAGTTTTCATGCCTTGACTTGTAATGATAATTGCATTACAATATTAACATGATTCTAACCTACCAATACCGATTGCAACCAACTCCTGAACAGGCGGTGACTTTAAGCCACCAGGGTGAATTGTTGCGTCGGCACTGGAACTACTCGCTCGGCGAAAGACTAGATTGGTTACGGCGCACTCGATGTCAGATCGACCGTTGTAGCTTAATCTCTGAACCAATTGGCGAGATCCCAAGCAAAGTAGATTATTATTCTCAAGCTGCCAAGTTAAAGGATACAAAATCATTATTTCCTGAGTACAAGGATGTTTATTCAGATTGCCAGCAGCAAAATTTAATGCGGTTGGATAAGGCTTGGAAACGTTGGTTGATTCCCGACAAGAATGGTAAGAGAGGGCGCGACGTTTTGGGGGGAAGCTTCCCCCCAAAAGCTCGCTTCGGTAGACCCAAGTTTAAAAAACAAGGTGATATTTGTTCGATTACCTTCCCAAGAGTCAATTCTCCCAAGGCTGGAGCGCATCTAATAGATGGCAATTTGAAGCTGTCTAAGATTGGAGAAATTCCAGTCATCTTGCATCGCTCAATTCCAGATGGATTTGAGATTAAACAAGCAACAATCGTCAGTAAAGCTGATGGGTGGTATGTGAGTTTTTCGATTGAGGATAACACTGTTCCGCTTTCTTTGCCTATTGATGAGATTAAATCTGCGCTGGGAATTGACGTTGGGCTAGAGAAATTTCTAACTACCAGCGATGCTGAAGCAATTGCTGTTCCTCAGTTTTATCGTAAGGCTCAGAAGGTTCTAGCTCGTCAGCAGCGCAAGTTAGCCAGACAAGAAAAGGGATCTAATAACTATAAAGCGCAAGTTAATAAGGTTGCGAGACTACATCTGCACATCGCCCGACAACGGAAAGATTTTCATTATTTAGCGGCTCATTATTTATGCGCGAACTACGATTTAATTGGCTTCGAGAAGTTGAATATCAAGGGACTAGCTAGAACCAGATTAGCTAAATCGATCCTCGATGTCGCTTGGCGGACATTCTTGAATATATTGCAAGCAGTGGCAGTAAAATGCGGCAAGCATACCCAGGAAGTTGATGCCAGAGGTACGAGTATTGAATGCTGCAATTGCGGCGAAAGAGTTGTTAAAGACTTGTCTGTTCGAGTTCATGATTGTCCTAATTGTGGAATCAGTTTAGACAGAGATTTAAACGCCATGCTAAAGTGCGATTCGTTTAACCCAAACCGAGAAATCGGGGGACGGTTAGCTTCTATAGGGTAACTCATTTACGAGTCGAGTTCGCACTTTAATCCCTTATAGATGACAACGAAAAGGTGTCATCCTACAGGTCACAAACCAATGGTTATTTGGAACGAAGTAATCCATCCGATTACTCTCAGAGAGGTCGAATACTCTGAGTAGTCAACTAAGACTTAACCTCTACGAAAGTAGGTATCGGATGGTTGAGATTGTGTAAGAAGCTAACGCTCTTTTGTAATCAGAGAGATACGCTGACCTACACACGGTATAACGGAAGGAAAAGCTACAAGTAGTAATGTATATGTTATGAACACGGCATTAAAACCGATGTATAAATGGCGCGACATTAACTGGTGCAAACTAGAGCTTGGAGTGTTTAAGTTACAAAAGTGGATTTTCCAAGCGTCTAATCTTGGAGATGTCAAATTAGTTCGCAGACTCCAAAGACTCTTAATGAAGTCCTGGTCAGCCAAGATGTTAGCGGTTCGTCGAGTCACTCAGGATAATCAAGGTAAGAAGACAGCAGGAGTGGATGGCGTTAAATCACTATCCCCAGAGCAACGTCTCGCCC
>JAJAZF010000125.1 GCA_026785875.1 Chamaesiphon sp.
ATCATTGAGAGCTTCATGGTCGGGGAAGCTCAAACCAAGCAATAATGTTGCTTGACGATCGATCCCTGTATTGCGATAGATGTCCCCTGACTGCCTAAACATAGCGCGAGCAATTTCGTCTGCGACTGTATCTGCGTGTGCTGGGGGTGCAAAACATCCAGCCGCTGCAATAGCTAGGGCTAGGAAACCGAGCGTCTTTAATTTCATCATGAGTTTAACCTCTATATCGATTATTTACGTTATTCAACTAGTCGATGACCAAATCGGGAAGATTCAGTCGAGATAATGGGTGATGGCTAGGATAAGATCTAATACCCACGATTTAAATATCACAATTATGCCTTCACCTTCTGGCAATATTCCCTATTCGACGATCGATCTAACTACTTTGCGCCAACATCTTCTAGATTTGATCTGTCAGTTGGCGTACAAGGAAGGAGATTTCGTCCTATCTTCCGGTCAAAAAAGTACATATTATATCAATGGTAAACAAGTAACTCTCCACCCTGAAGGGGCTGTAGCCACTGCACGGCTGATGTTAGCTATGCTACCCGCTGATACGGATGCTGTCGCGGGTTTGACGCTTGGTGCAGATCCGATCGTGTCTTCAGTCAGTGTTGTATCTGTCTATGAAGGCAAATCTATCCCCGCATTAATTATCCGCAAGGAAGCTAAAGGACACGGTACCCAAGCCTATATCGAAGGTGCAACCCTCAAACCAGGCGCAAAGGTGGTCGTATTGGAAGATGTCGTCACCACCGGACAATCGGCGATGAAAGCGGTAGAACGACTCAGAGCTGCTGGTTATGATGTCGATCGAGTGTTAACATTGGTCGATCGCCAACAAGGCGGTGCTGAATTTTATGCCGCTCAGGGGTTACACTTTGAGACGATATTTACGATCGAAGATTTACAGGCTAGGTATCGCGAATTAGGATTATCGGCATAGTTGTCGGGGGTACCCCACGAGGGGCATCCCTACAGATTACTTGTGTAATTATCGATCGAAATAGCTGATGGCAAAATTAATCGAGTTTGAGACAGATCGCCTCTATTTACGCCAATGGATTGAAGCAGATCGAGCACCTTTTGCCAGACTTAGTGCCGATCCGCGAGTGATGGAATTTTTGCCGAGCATCCTAGATCGAGCGAGTAGCGATGGCATGGTAGATCGTCTTCAGGCACTAATAGCCGAGCGTGGCTGGGGGATGTGGGCGGTTGAAGCCAAGGCGGATAGACAGTTTATCGGTTTTGTTGGTTTGCACATCCCCAAGGCAGATTTGCCATTTTCGCCCTGTGTCGAGATCGGGTGGCGACTGGCGTTTGAATATTGGGGTCAGGGTTACGCCTCGGAGGCGGCTAGAGGTGCGCTACAGGTTGGTTTCGAGCAGCTTTATTTACCGAAGATCGTCTCTTTTACAGCTATTGTCAATCGCAGATCTCGTCTAGTGATGGAACGATTGGGGATGAATCGCGAGTCTGAAACTTTCGAGCATCCTAGCCTTCCGGTAGGGCATCCACTTCGCGAACATTATCTCTATCGATTGTCAATGGAAAAATGGCGATGGGATCGATCGCCAATGCCATAATACCGGATATTCGGGGCTGAAAAGCTGCTAAAGTGAATGATAAAAATATATAAAAATTGCGAGGAAAGCTAGTTTGAGTCAGCGTTCTGGTATTGCACCCCACGGCGGTAAATTGATCGATCGCATCGCCACCCCCGCTCAAAAGGCTGAGTTTTTGACCAAAGCCGATAGTTTACCCAGAGTGACATTAGACGAACGGGCATTTTCCGATCTAGTGATGATTGCGATCGGTGCTTTTAGTCCGCTTCAGGGATTTATGTCAGCAGCGGATTATAATAATGTCGTTGCCAAGATGCGATTGGCTGACGGATTACCTTGGTCGATTCCGATTACTTTGTCGGTGAGTGAAGCTGTCGCCGCACCATTGGTAGTAGGTACGCTAATTCGCTTGGATGACACTACAGGTAGATTTGTTGGTGTTCTAGAATTAACCGAGAAATATACCTATAACAAGCAGCAAGAAGCAATTAATGTCTACCGCACTGATGATGAAAAACATCCAGGTGTCAAAGTCGTTTACGACCAAGGTAATGTTAATTTAGCGGGTGCAGTCTGGTTACTAGAACGAGCAGCACATCCTCAATTCCCCACCTATCAAATCGATCCTGTGGCTTCCCGTGCCGAGTTTCAAGCCAAAGGCTGGAACACTATCGTAGGATTTCAAACCCGCAACCCGATTCACCGCGCCCATGAGTACATCCAAAAGTGTGCGATGGAAACTGTGGATGGGTTATTTCTGCATCCATTAGTTGGTGCGACAAAGGAAGATGATATTCCCGCAGATGTGCGGATGCGTTGCTATGAGATTATCCTCGAACATTACTATCCTAGCGATCGGGTAATTCTCGGCATCAATCCCGCCGCGATGCGCTATGCTGGGCCACGAGAAGCCATCTTCCACGCCCTCATTCGCAAAAATTACGGTTGTACCCATTTTATCGTCGGACGCGACCATGCGGGGGTTGGTGACTACTATGGTACCTATGATGCTCAACACATCTTTAGTGAATTCGAGCCAGGTGAACTCGGCATCACGCCGATGATGTTTGAACACGCGTTCTATTGTCAAGTTACCAAATCGATGGCAACTACCAAAACTAGTCCTAGTACTCCCGAACAACGAGTGCATCTATCGGGGACTAAAGTCCGAGATCTGCTGCGCCAAGGTGAATTACCACCGCCAGAATTTTCACGTCCTGAAGTTGCCGCCGAATTAATTCGGGCGATGAAAGGAAACAACTAAGTGGTAATTGTCAACTAATACCCAGCACCTGCCAATCAATTACCAAGTAAAAATACTAAATCTATGTCTATCAAATTTTCAATCTCGACAGTAGCGATCGCGGCACTATTAACATTAACTCATACTGCGATCGCGACTGCTGAAGCTTACAAAACCAGCAAAAACCAAGTGGTAGTTACAGGTTTGACAGCTAAACAAAAGTACCCCATCAAAGGGACTAATGCTAAGAATAAGCCAGTCACACGTAAAGATATCGCTGCAAATACTTGTGGTGAAGCTCTAATTGATGGTGCTGGAAAATATAAATCATTGGTTGTCGGTACAGAGACGATCGCTCCTGCTACTTTATCTACTAGAGAACATGCTAAGTGTAAGTCCAAAAAGACTGCGGCAGCTCCCAAGAAAAAGAGTGCAACAGTAACAACGACTATGCCTGCATCTACCCCATCAGTAGTTCCATCAGTTGCACCAGTACCTAAATAAACCGAATCGATTTTAATAATTGTAGGGTGGGCACTGCCCACCACACATTTCAATTAATTTCTAGATGGTCGAGATCCGCATTATTTCTCAATCTTATCTACAGGTATTTTTTCAATAACAATGCTAATTTCTGTTTGGTAGCTTCAGGCACCTTATCCAGTGGGGTAATAATTGCATACTTGAGAGCCGAATGTGCCTCCGAAACAAATAAATTCGCGCTCAATCGCCGGACAGTTTCTTGGATTACTTGTTGAGCGTTACTAGCATTTTTGTGGAGATTAGCGATGATGAGTTCCACTGTCACATTGTCATGATCTGGATGCCAACAATCGTAGTCAGTTGCTAATGCTAATGTGGCATAAGCGATTTCAGCTTCTCTCGCTAATTTTGCTTCAGGTAAATTGGTCATCCCAATAATCGTCCCGCCGAGCATCCGATACATATTTGACTCGGCTTTAGTCGAAAATGCTGGTCCTTCCATACAGACATAAGTACCGCCTTTATGTAAGGTAATATCTGAGAGATTGAG
>JAJAZF010000126.1 GCA_026785875.1 Chamaesiphon sp.
AGTATAAATTAGTACTATTCGACTCCCATTAGCTCATACCTAATGCACAAATTAGCAAAAGTCTATCCCGAACGAACGTATTTACAAAAGTCGTCAAATGTGGATCAAGAAAAATGAATCGGTTGCATGGTGCTAGGTTGAGGCAGCCTGGGTAATATATATGATGTAAGAGTACGTGAGCTATGGACATTTGTGACAACATTGACACAATCACCCTTACATAACTACTTTAATTCGGCTTATAATAAGCCATCTTTGAAAATTTAAACTGAAATTTTCACCTAACATTAAGACTTGAAATCTATGAGCATATTTGTAAAATATGACACAATCAATCAAAAATTCATAAATTCTGAATCGTGTGAATTTTTAGCTTTTTTTGTGAATAGCGTCACAAATTCACCATAATCAAAAAACCCTCAGCAACGCTAAAGGAGCGTGACTAGGGGCTTCCGACTTAATTTCTAATGTCACTTAGAAATTAAGTTTGACCAATTAAGATTCATTTTCAATTGGAACCACGCAACCTACGACAATAGGGGCGGGTGATATTAGAATTTTAGCGCAAATCAAACAGATCGCAAACGTATTTTTATCTAAGTATCATCCCAAATCTAATCCTAGTCTGAGAAATCTCAGATCTCCTACTAAATTAAACATCTCTAGTTAATTGGGGCAAGGTTCCTTTAACCTACCCGCTACCCCAAAACCATTAACTGAGTACTTAGTCCGAGATGTCCGGTTGCGTGGTTCCAAATACACACGCAGGAACCACCAATGAGCAAGAATATTATCAGATCGAGTGTTAAAAATCCATGCCCCGTCTGCGACCGGACTAAAGATGGCGACTGTAGCTGGTACCCCGATGGGCGCACGGTCATGTGTAAAACCTATGTTGATGGGATGGGTCACGATGAATCGCAGTGGCATTATAACGGGGTCAACGAGCTAGGCTTTCAGGGTAAATTTGTCCTCAAGATCGAACCGCAATACGTCAAACCGCCGCGCCCCAAGAGCCGGAAAGAATATTTTTACCCAGATCGTGATAATCGCTCACTAGTGAAGGTGACGCGCATTGATGATGGCGAGGGGAACAAGGGTTTTCCCCAGAGTCATTGGGATGGCGGTAAGTGGGTGAATGGTAATCCAGATGAGATTAAGTTACAAGTCCCGATTTATCGGTATGTCGAGATTACTGCGGCGATCTCGCGCAACGAATTAATCTTTGTCGTTGAGGGTGAGGCGACAGCGGATGTTTTATGGAAATTAGGCATTCCCGCGACGACTACCATCGGTGGGAGTGGAAGCTATGGTAATTATGGCAGCTACTTAGACGATCTTAAAGGATCGCGGTTAGTTCTGTGTCCAGATCGCGATGCCAATGGACTCAAATATATGTCCAACTTCGAGCGGGACTTCGAGTGTCAGATCGAAGGCTGGTATTTAGCGGGTACGGCGGGACTATGGCGGAATCCCCAGGGGGGAATGGATATTCATGATGATATTCGAGATAACAACTATGGCAAAGAGCAGATAATCGATCGAGTTATCTCCCCAGACGGATACCAACAGATCTTCGCCAATGAATTTATCAAGGCGCAGCTTCTCGAACTACTCGATGCCGATCTATTGTTAGCCAACGGTAACAAACCCCGTTTTACAACTAGCTGGGAAGATGGGTTGAACTGGGAAACGCTCGAAGCAACTGCCAAAGGCGATCTTAAACGGGTGCGTAAATTCCTGGGCAATCATATTCAAGCTGTTGCCTATGTGAAAAATACCGAAGGTGGTGGAACGGGTGTTTTACTCGAATTCAAAGCCCGCCGCAATGTAGCTCGGCGACTGTTAATTAACCACGCCACGCTAGTAGGCGATGGGTTAGAAGCATTGAGGTTTTTAACCGACCAGGGTTATTACTACGATCTCGATTGCAAGAAAATGTTACTGAAGTACCTATTTGGACTAGGTGATGAAGTAGAGCAGGTTTACACGATCGCTGATAAAACTGGTTGGGTGAATGGTTCTTTCCTCACACCAGCTAAGACTTACGGCGATCTAGATCTGCGGTTTCGCGACCCAGAACCCGACAACAACCTGACCGATATTAAGGGAACTTTGGACGGTTGGAAGAGTGAGGTCGCAGCAAAGTGTGGGGGGAATAGCCGATTAATTTTCAGCGTGGGGACAGCTTTCGCCGCGCCGTTATTGGAACCGACTCAAATCGAAAGTGGTGGTTTTCACTTAGTCGGGACGACTTCGATCGGTAAAACTACCGCTCTCAATCTGGCGGCGAGTGTAGCGGGGCTGAAGAATATCCCTAACTGGCGATCGACTTCTAACGCCCTGGAAGGGAAAGCGGCAGAATTCAATCACATGCTCTTACCCTTGGACGAAATCGGACAAGCAGATCCGCAGACGGTGGGGGCAAGTGCTTATATGTTGGGCAATGGACAAGGTAAAAGCCGGATGAGTAAAATGCTTTCTACCGTCAAACCCAAGACGTGGGAGCTGTTATTCCTCTCGACGGGGGAGGTATCGATGGTTGACTATCTCCGACAAGCGAAGATTGCGGCAAAAGGGGGCATGGAAGCGCGGATGCCGTCGATTCCGGCGGATGCTGGCAAAGGTTATGGGGTGTTTGAAAATTTGCACGGTTACAAGACTTCGGGTGAATTTGTCGCCGCGCTCGAAACTGCCATCCGCAAACATCAAGGGACAGCCCAGGACACTTATTTAATCAAGCTGGTGGAGGCGCGAAAAGCTGAGGGGTTTGAGCGGGAATTGAGAGAGCGGGTACACGCGATCGCCAACGAACTCAGCCAACAATTCAAGGATACCGCGATTGGTCGGGTCGCGATCCGGTTTGCCCTGGTGCAGGTGGGCTTGGAACTCGCCCACAGTTTTGGTCTGTTACCTTTCCCTTTCGAGCAGTGTGGGTGGTCGGTACACAAAATGTTCGACGATTGGCTAGATATTCGCGGCGGGGAGGGATCGATCGAAATAAAGGAAGCCTGTAACCGGATCGAGCATCTGTTTGTGAGTAACCAGCATGGCGATCGAATCGCCGACACGCGTAATCCGGTAAACGTTCGGAATTTGTTATCTTATCGCCACATTGATGATTTGACCAAAGAAGCTGAATTTTGGGTGCCTCCAGCGATCTTTTACAAAGAATTAGCTGAGGGTGTCGATTCCAAGGCATTAACTAAGGAGCTGCAAATTCGAGGATGGCTCAAACCATCTCTAGACGACCGCCCAACACTGCGGCGAAGACTCGATCGAAATCGCCAACCGTTTTTTGTATTCGGTCAATTCTGGGTAGCAGCCGAAAAAATTCAAGAAGATCTGGGAACCGATAAAAAAGTACCGTACCCACAGTACCCACCGTACCCAGAAGATGAAAGCGTTATTCAGACTGATGTTCACCTGGGTACGGCACCGTACCCAGCCGAAAACCCCACCGTACCCACCGTACCCAAGTGTAGTGTAGACAATACTCAAGCACCACATCTGGGTACGGCTGGGTACGGTGGCAAAAATGGTGATGTACCCAACCGTACCCAGCCAGAACCCTTGCCAAACAGGGATTCTGAGGGGGTGGGTACGGTGGGTACGGTGGGTACATCAAAAAATTACGATTCCCACAATGTTGCTGCAAATAACGATCGAGGGTGTGATGAATTTAAGGTTGGCGGTTGCGTTAAACCCGCCGACCCCTATCATGAACGAGGACAGGATCTGGGGATAGTTAAAGAGATCGAAGGAGAACAGTATGTCGTGCAGTGGAAGAGTGACAGCAATCTTCGCCGCTATATCCGCGAGGAACTTCAGATGGTCGCTTAGTTTAAAAATTCTGCATTTTCCCCCAAGTAAACATGTCATATCAACTCAGACCCTATCAAAATGCCCTCATCGCCAAAATCGTCGATGCTTGGCAGCGTAAAAAACGCCGCGTCATCGCCGTCGCCCCGACTGGCTCTGGGAAAACCATCGTTTTCGCCAAACTCATCGAACAGTACCTGAGTAAAAACAACAAACAAGTCCTCGTCGTCGCCCATCGCGAAGAATTAATCCTCCAAGCCCAGGCTAAAATCGCCAGTCTCACCGCTACCCCCATCGGCATCATCAAATATGGCTATCCCCCCAACCTTAATGCGCCGATTCAAATTGCCTCGATTCAATCCCTCTCCCGTAACCTTGAAGACATTGAAATTAACCCACGCCTGATAATCATCGATGAAGTCCACCATGCCGCCAGTGACTCCTATCGCGCTTTACTCGCTAAATTCCCCACCAGTTACGTGCTGGGAATGACCGCTACTCCTGTCCGCACCGACGGACGCGGCTTTGACGACCAATTCGACGAACTGATCGTCGGTGCTAGCGTTGCCGAATTAATTAAACTCGGCTATCTGGCTCCATTTAAAATCTTTGGTGCCAAACTGATTCAGATTAAAGACACTAAAATTCGCTATGGCGATTACGATCGCCAGAGTCTAATCGATGAGATCGATCGCTCCTTGGTCTACGGCGATTTAGTTGCGGCTTACCAGAAATATGCACCAAATACTAAAACGGTGGTCTTCTGCGTCGATATCGCCCACTCTCAACAAACCGCCGCTGCTTACTTAGCGGCGGGAATTTCTGCCGAGCATATCGATGGAGAAGTAGATTACAAGGAACGTAAAGCGATTCTCGACAGGTTTCGCTCTGGTGAAACTCAAGTCCTGACTAACTGCGAACTGATTCTCGAAGGTTTCGATTTAGATGACATTCAGACCGTCCAAATCGTGCGTCCGACAGCCAGCCTCGCCCTCTATCTCCAAACGATCGGGCGGGTGTTGCGAACCCATCCCGATAAACCTTACGCTACGATTATCGACCATACACCTAATATCGCCCTGTTTGGACTTCCCGACCACCCACATCAATGGAGTCTGGCACCGACACCCGCTCCGTTGAGTCGGTGGGTACAGAAATGTCCCCGCTGCGACCATATTTTTCGCGCTCAGGCGAGTGAGAGTAAAGTAACTCGACAAACCCGTGCGGGGATTCCCAGACAGTATGGGATGACGATTTGTCCCTGTTGTCAGACGCGGTTTGAGTTCTTAATTGAGCGCAGCGGATTATTATTTAATGCGGGGATTCCCCAACGGATCGTCACTGAGGTGGCTGATACCGCGATTGTCGAACTAGGTACCAAAAATCAGCCCAAACTGACCGCAGGTAAGCCCAGTCAGATCCAGCAAACGATCGTCAAGCAGACCGTCGGCTCTATTCATGCCGACATGCTCAAAATTATTACTAATATAATTGAGGGGAGTGAGAGTAGTAAGATTGCCGTAGAGGCGATCGGTCAACTGCCCATGACTGAAGATTTTGGCTTTACTCATTGGCAATATATCGGAGCCAAACTCGGTTATAAGTCCCACTGGGCGAAGACGGCATTTTATAAATATACCGTCAGGAAACGATTGAAGATTAGAACCGATAAGCCCGATGCGGGATTACAGCTAATTTATGCAATCGTGCATACAATCCCAACCGAACCAGTCTTGCACCCAGAAAACTGGACGAGCGAACGGGAATCAGCCGAGAATTATATTCAGTTCTCTCTCTCTCAGGGGAAGAGATATTATTTGGTTCCACTGATGAGAACTGCATCTGGGGAGTGGAAAGTAGCCGTGCAAGTTGTTGGTTCATAGTTAATATGAATATACTCACTCAAATTGAGCTAGTATATTCATACTCACTCAAATTGAGCTAGTATGAATATACCGAACGAATACAAGAATCTCTCCGCAATTGCAAAAGCTAGTGGAACACGTTTAAATAATTGGGTTAACCGTTCAGTGGGCAAAAAAGCGATCGTCGATTTCAAGCTCAAGTACCCAGAGATCGACCACCCATTAGTAACAAAAAAGGGGAAAGGAGGCGGGACTTGGGGACACCCAGAATTAGCTGCTATTTTTGCCGCTTGGTGTAATCCCAGGTTTACTGCGGAGGTTGTAGAGCAGAACGTCCAACTGAAAGAACAGAACGCAATACTCAAAGAAAAAATCCGAACATTCCAAGTAAACACACCCGCCCAAATTGCCTCTGTCCGAGACGAAGCTGAGAAGGTGAAGCAAATGGCATACAAGGCGGAAGAAAAAACCGAGGCAGAAATAGAGCTAATAGCAAAGTGTCACTTCGTGCAGAATGCAGGAGCGCATCCGAAAGGGATAACATTCGAGCAATATTTACCCCATTGGCTTTTTTCAATGCGAGAGCGCACGGA
>JAJAZF010000127.1 GCA_026785875.1 Chamaesiphon sp.
GGAATATTGTTTCTAGCAGGTAAGCAGCAACAGGAAATAGTCAACCAGGAAAATTTAGCCGCACTACAAGCCAAAACTCTGATTCAAACTCATTGGTTAGCCTATCAATCTCTAGTTGTCGCCATGCAGGAACGTGCTAGTATTGCCGATTGTTGTGATACGATTGAAGCCCACACTTCGTTTTTGGTGGCTAGTTCAGAACTTTAAATCGAGCGAGTAGATCTCGTCAAGATTTCTACTGACGGCAATGAATTAGCAATTCTCAGCGGCGGCGAACAAACTATTGCTAAATTTAGATCGACAATTATTTAGAACAGCTACACTAGTAAAGGTATCGATTTAACCGTCGCTGAATATTTACTCGATCGAGATTACCAACTATTTCGCTATCAGCCATATTTACTGAGTCTGATTTTAGCCAAGTCATCAAAGCGATCGCCATTCCAAAAATCAGGAGTCTGAGCTAGGGATCGTTAACAAACGGAGCAATTCGTAGTTAACGTGAACCAAACCACCCGATTCGGGTAAACCTTATCTTAGTCATGACACCTTGGGGTTCGCTAGCTCCATGCTCTGTCAGCGATGATTAAACATTCGGAAACGAAAGTGTTGTCGCTCGGTTGGGTTGCCAACCCAACCACAAGCTTTGATAAGAGGGTTGAAGCAAACAAAACTTTAGGACTAGTCAAACCGACTATCACTATATATGTCCAATTTTGTATTTCTAATTGATGCTAATAAAACACCTTTAAACCCGATTCACCCTGCACACGCAAGAGAATTAATGTCCAAGGGTAAAGCAGTAGTCTTTCGGATATATCCATTCATGCTCATTATGAAGCGAGTAGTAGATAAAATCATTACTTATCCACTTTCACTTCGCATCGATCCAGGTTCCTGAACTACAGGTATCTCACTCGTTAATAATCGTGATGAAGTAGTCTGGGGAATGGAATTACAGCATCGAGGACTAGCAATCAAAAATACGCTTGAAACCAGAAAAGCTGTACGTCGAGGTCGTCGTACCCGACATACTCGTTATCGTCAAGCGCGATTCCTCAACCGTAAACGCCCTGATGGCTGGCTAGCTCCCAGCTTAATTCACCGAGTTCACACTACTCTGACATGGGTGAAACGGTTGATTAAATTTACACCAGTCGCTGAAATTCGACAAGAGCTAGTCAGATTCGATCTTCAGCAATTAGAGAACCCTGAGATTTCTGGTGTTGAATATCAACAAGGCGAATTGCTTGGGTATAATATTCGTGAGTATTTACTATGTAAATGGGATCGTAAGTGTACTTACTGCAAGGTTGAGAATGTACCTTTACAAATCGAACATATCGTACCAAAAGCCAAAAATGGAAGTAATCGAATCTCTAACCTTTGTTTAGCTTGCGAAAAATGTAATCAAAAAAAGGGTACTCAAGACATCACTACATTCTTATCAAAAAAACCTGACCTTTTAAAACAGATTCAGTCTCAGGCAAAACGACCACTCAAAGATGCCGCAGCCGTTAATTCTACTCGTTGGGCGTTATTTAATGCGCTTAAATTAACTGGATTACCAGTTTCTACAGGATCAGGCGGATTGACCAAATTCAATCGGACTCGACTAGGTTTGCCTAAAACTCACTGGCTTGACTCGGTTTGCGTTGGCGTTGTTGACAAAGTTAAAATCTTAATTAACAAGATCTTGATTGTAAAAGCAACAGGCAAAGGCACACGCAGACTTTGCCGAATCAATAAATTTGGTTTTCCATGCTCTAAGCCTCGCCATGCTTACAAGCATGGGTGGCAAACTGGCGACATTGCCACTGGCAAAGGCGTGACTGGTCGAGTGGTTGTGCAATCAGATACTCGTTTGGAAATTCGAGTTTCGGGCAAGCGGGTTGGTGGGAAATTGAACGATTTCAAATTGCTCCACTCCAAAGATTCGTATTCGTACGCTTGACTCCGAAATACTCCAGAATAACGTGATTAGATGCACTGGCATTAGGCTTGAGTACGCACGATCGCCCGCGCAACTTAAACTCGATCTCAACAACGCTTGCAACTGTCTTGATTCGCTGTCTTGTCGTTTTTTTATTCGGGGGGAACCCCCGAATAAAAACGCCGCTAAACCCTCTCTGCGATCCGCTGCGCGTTGGCAGAGCCTGCGCTTTGCGCTTACGGGGAACCCTACGTGCGGCGAATCGCTGTCAACTGTCTGTCTTGTTACAGCGACTGGAGGGAACCTCCAGGGCGCGAACTGTCAACTGTCAACTGTCAACTGTCAACTGTCAACTGTCTAACCCCGATTTTGCGGCGATCGTGCGTTTTCATATAAGATGTAGAGTGCTATTGACGTACCCTCGTTGATGACCGCAAGCTGAACTTCTCTTGACTGGCGAGATGCTGGGCACATGAGCGGCAAAGTAGGGAACGGAAATCAGGGGCAATATCGATCGTCGTTATTCACATAAACAAGGAACTTATATGAGCGCAGATGTATTGGCTAAAGTACAAGCCGTAATTGCAGATAAATTGGAAGTAGATGCTAGTAAAATTACTCCTGAAGCCAACTTTACCGACGATCTCGGAGCTGATTCCCTCGATGTCGTCGAACTCGTCATGGCACTAGAAGAAGAATTTGATGTCGAAATCCCTGATGAGGAAGCTGAAAAACTCCAAACAGTTCAATCTGTAGTTGACTATATCAACACCAAGCAACTCTAGTACCGCCGCGCGGAAACTATCGATCGTGCAGTGCCGCGATGCGGAGGAAATCTCCGCATGAAGCACAACACCCCCACTCACCACCACCCCAGCACCCCCATATCTCATCTCTGATATTCACCATGGCAAATTCCGATCCGCAAGCACAGCAAAACTATCGTAAACGTGTTGTTATTACTGGTTTAGGCGCAATTACGCCCATTGGCAACACCTTAGCTGAATATTGGGAAGGCTTGGTAAGTGGGCGGAATGGGATTGGCTCGATTACCCACTTTGACGCATCCAAACACGATTGTCGGATTGCGGGGGAACTCAAAAATTTTGACCCGCTCCTGTATCTAGAAAAAAAAGCCGCCAAACGAATGGATCGGTTTGCTCAACTGGCTGTCTGCGCCACCAAGCAAGCAATCCTTGATTCGGGTTTGACGATCGATCCATCCAATGCCGATCGAGTCGGTGTTACCATCGGTACGGGGATCGGCGGTCTCAAAGTCCTCGAAGACCAACAAGAAATCTATCTCACCAAAGGGCCGAGCCGTTGTAGTCCCTTCATGATTCCGATGATGATCGCGAATATGGCAGCCGGACTCGTGGCGATCGAAATCGGTGCCAAAGGTCCCAACTGCTGTACCGTAACCGCCTGTGCCGCAGGTTCAAACGCGATCGGTGAAGCATTTAGACTAATTCAGGGTGACTACGCCACAGCGATGATTTGCGGCGGTACAGAAGCAGCAATCACACCTCTGGGAATCGCTGGATTTGCCGCTTGCAAAGCAGTCTCCACTCGCAACGACGACCCCCTTCACGCTTGTCGCCCCTTTGATACCGGACGCGATGGATTTGTGATGGGAGAGGGTGCGGGCATCTTAGTATTGGAAGAACTCGAACACGCCCAAAATCGGGGCGCGAGAATCTATGCCGAGGTCGTCGGCTATGCCATGACCTGCGATGCGTATCACATGACCGGACAGACTCCTGGCGGGATCGATGCCGCCCGAGCGATGTCTCTATGTCTCAAAGATGCCGGACTAGCACCTGAAGCCGTCAGCTATATCAACGCTCACGGTACCAGCACACCGATCAACGACCCCACCGAGACCGCCGCTATCAAAAAGGCTCTGGGCGACCATGCGTACAAGATTGCCGTCAGTTCTACTAAATCCATGACTGGACACCTCCTCGGTGGTGCAGGTGGGATCGAAGGCGTTGCTTCCGCTCTCGCCATCCATCACGGGATTATCCCCCCCACGATCAATCTCGAAAATCCCGAAGCAGGTTGCGATCTCGATTATGTCCCCCATGTCAGTCGCGCCGCCAATGTCGATGTTGTGCTATCTAATTCCTTTGGTTTTGGCGGGCACAATGTGACATTAGCATTCCAGAAATACTTGTAAATAATTGATAATTGATAATTGATAATTGATAATTGCGGATCGATTCTCCGTAGGAGAGGCTACGCCAACGCGCGGAGTTTCCCGTCCCATGGCTTGCACCGAGCAGATAATTGATAATTCCCCCTTCCTGAACAGGAGATTGAGCCATGACATCCGCTAATTATGAAACGATGGGACTTGATGAGCTGCGTCAATATGTACTTGTCCATCGCGAAGATATTCAAGCTTTTCATGTGTATATAGATCGATCTAAAGCATCGGGACGGATGATCACGATCGATCCTAACGATCCTCAATGGGAAGAAAATTTAGACCGCAGCATCAAGTCAAAAATATCTGGTGAAGCGAATAGTTAGTCTAATCATCAAGATGTACAATTTCGAGCTAAAAATCAGCAGTAGTAGCGCGTCCACCTTAAAAATGTGGGTAAAGATCTCGCTTAAATCATCTCTAGATAATTTGTCTGATGTTTTGAATGCCCACAATTTTAACCTGGACGCGCTAGTAGGGTGGGCACTGCCCACCAGCATACTACTGATTTAATTCAATGAATTTTTGGATTGATATTCGATCGATTGGGATGATGTTATGGGATCTAAATTCGATAGATTTGCTTGGATGCGATCGCGTAGGTACGGTCGGTAATCGATCGAAAAATCAGATGAATGATTGCTGCGGCATCTGTGTGGGCAGTGCCCACCCTACATTTTAACTACTTAAAGCGACTCCAAGGCAATAAGTTGGCTGGGCGGGTAAGCCGCCCAGCCAACTCGATCGATCGTCGGAGACATAGTTTTTTGAATTAATTAAAATTAACGTCTGCTTGGATCGTTGTATGTTGGTGTGCTTTCACGCATTTCGCGATCGGTGTTCTCTTTCCGTCGTCCGACAAGTCCCAGCAAACCGAGTAAACCACTCAGCCCCCATAGACCCCACAGACCTGCATTATTATCGATGCTGCGGGTTTCGGAGGTAGTATCACCCTGTTGTGTCCCAGGTGCCGCTACTTGAGCAGCAGCAGGCAAAGTCATCGGGATAACTGTAATACCTGTGACCAGGATGCCAGCACTGATAAATTTAATCAAAGATGATTGTTGCATCGTTCTTAATTCCTTTTGTTTAGATCTGGGTGTTTTTTCGCACTTGTAGACTAAAAACTGAGTGCGAATGATTCAAATCATGAGCTTGATTACTTACTAACTTAGCGGCGTTAGTTGTTAGACAACTCTATCGAAAGTACCATGTTTAAAAAATTTAGATAGTCCGATCGGTACAAGGAGCGATGTAGTGAATTTTGAGTCAATTACCCAGGTAGGGCACCCTCTATAGATAATTGGGTAGGGGTACTCTCGATCGCCAATCCGATTCGATCGAATTACATAATCTATTTAGATTCATTCCTGATAAATATGTAACTATTTAAGTAAGTAGTTCTCGATCGTGCCCTGATGAGGCTCTTTCCCTGGAGCATCGACCATCGCCTGTGCTGGGGCGATCGATCGGTAATCATGTACGAGCCTACAGCCAGTTTTAGAGCATCTTAATAGAGGTAATAGTGTGAGTAATAGACGGATCTTAGTAGTTGATAACGAACCATCGATCCAAGAAGTTGCTCAAATTTGCTTGGAAACTGTAGCTGGGTGGGAAGTCAGCATTGCGGGTTCTGGATTGGAAGGATTAGCCGCAGCCGAGCGAGAACAACCAGACGCGATTTTATTAGATGTAATGATGCCGGAGATGGATGGTTTGGATACCTTTAGTCGGCTCCAAGCCAATCCAGTCACGCGATCGATTCCAGTGATTCTCCTGACTGCCAAAGTCCAAGCAACAGATCGCCAAAACTATAGCAAATTAGGGGTTCGCTCGACGATCGCCAAACCATTTAGTCCCCTAGAATTGGCTCAAGAAATTGCGACAACTCTGGGCTGGAAACTCTAGAGCGCGATTGGGTTTTAGTGGCGGCAAGCACGATCGTAGGTAGAAGTTGTGAAGATCTTAGTAGTTGAAGACGATCGAGCAGTGGCTGAGGCACTCAAAATTACCCTCACCGAGCGCAAGTATGCTGTCGAAGTTGCCTATGATGGGCAAGCAGGATTAGACTTTATCGAAGCATTCGACTACGATTTATTGTTATTGGATGCGACCCTACCCAAAGTCGATGGGATTAGTATTTGTCGCCATGTGCGAGCGTGTGGCTATATGATGCCGATCTTGCTGCTCACCAGTAGGGATAGCAATCACGATCGAGCCACTGGTTTAGATGCTGGCGCGGATGATTATGTCATCAAACCTTTCGATCCAGAAGAGCTATCTGCACGAATTCGCGCACTGTTGAGACGCGGAAACGATCGCGATCGTCCCGTTTTGACTTGGCAACATCTCACCCTCGATCCGCGCAACTATGAAGTCACTTACCAGCAGCAACTCCTCAATCTTACCCCAAAGGAATACTCCCTCCTCGAACTTTTACTCCGCCACAGTCGGCAGTTATTTAGTTGTGGCTCGATTTTAGAACACTTGTGGACATATGACGATACGCCGAGTGAAGAGGCTGTCCGCACTCATATTAAAGGACTAAGGCACAAACTCAAAGCAGCAGGTGCGCCCACTGATTTTGTGGAAACCGTCTATGGGATTGGCTACCGACTCAAACTTGGCAAGCATGTAGTGCATCAACAACTGAGGATCGGAGATCGCCAGATCGGGAATGGATCGCCAGATCCTCCAGTAGAGACGCTACCCCAAGGCGATCCATTCTTTCAGTCAGAGCCTACTCCAAAGGTTAATCCAGACTCGGTAGTCCCCCCCCCAAACTTCCTCACCGAAATTTGGAATCGACATCACGCCCAAATGCTCGATCGAGTTGCCAGTATCGATGCAGCAATTGTAGCACTCGAACACCACTGCTTGACTCCAGAAATCCGCAAACAGGCTTGGCACTCCGCCCACAATCTCGCTGGTGCTTTAGGTACGTTTGGATTACCGCTTGGCTCCCAAGTAGCCAAACAAATCGAACGACTGCTAGCAAACACAGAGCTAACTCCAGCCCAGATCGCTCAATTGCAAAGCGGAGTAGACAAGTTGCGGCAAGAAATTGCCAGTAAAACACCTAGAGCGACAACGGCAAATGAATTGCCATCACCCGTCATCGCCACCCCAAATACTCGATCTCCGTGGTTGCTGGTGATTACCCAGGAAACAGATTTAGCATCAGCTTTAAATGCAAATTCCGGTAGCTTGGAGATTGTCAGTGCGCCTGAGCTAGGATCTAGCCAATTAGAGCAAACCCCAGAGGCGATCGTCCTCGATCTAGACTGTTTTTTGCAGCTCGCCGATGGGTTAAATGCACTCTCTGAGTTAGAGCGGGATTATCCCCAGATTCCCGTCGTCGTTTTGAGTCAACCCCACCACTGGGGATCCGAACTAACGGAACATCCGGCTAACGGTACTCAAAGGCTACATCAACGCATCGAAGTTGCCCGCAGGGGTGCGAGACTATTTCTCTCGAAACCGATGCCTGCTGGGCAGATTTTGCTAGCTGTAGAGCGAGCGAGGCAGCAAGCGCGGGTTGTCGGTGTCGCTGTCGAGCATCAAGTCAGAGTGACGATCGTCGATGACGATCGATTGCTCCTAGAGGGAGTCAGTGCGTTATTATCACAGCAGGGGATGATAGTGACGACACTATCCGAACCCAGTCGATTTTGGGAAACGCTAGAGGCTTCGGTGCCTGACTTATTGATTCTCGATTTGGATATGCCGATGTACGATGGCATCGAACTTTGTCGGGCGGTACGTACCGATCCACAGTGGGCTACGCTACCGATTCTATTTCTGACGGCTCACGCCGCAGCCATCGCCAGCGATCGAGTTTTTGCCGCTGGTGCGGATGATTTTGTCACTAAACCCGTGGTTGATGCTACCCTAGTTACCCGCATCATCAATCGACTCGATCGGAGCGGACTCCAGCGATCGATGAATCAAGCTGGAAAATAGCCGCAATGGGAAGTCGATCGAGCTTGTACTAATGATAAAGAGTCCTGATGAAATTATTACTGAAATTGGTGGTGGACTGAATTTTAAGCGCAAGAAGTTTTTAAACACAATCTTTCTGATGTTGGCAGGTGAACTAGATTTTATCGTGGTAGCGCATAAAGATCGGCTGTGTCGTTTCGCTTTTGAATTTATTGAGGAACTAGCTGCTGCCAACGGCTGTGAGATTCTAGTCGCCAATCAAGAATCAACATCTGCACAACAAGAACTAGTAGAAGACTTACTAGCTGTGGTTCATTGTTTCTCCTGCCGATTGTATGGATTAAGAAGTTATACGAAAAAGGTCAGAGAAAAAATAGTTAAAACACTTGACAACCCTGGACAAAAATGGATAATAAAGGAAGTTGATTGAATATATCTTTGTGCTGCTATCTATCAAAACCAAGTTAAAATTGACGAGTGCCGAGAAGCAGTTAATGAGCAAACATGCTGGTATAGCTAGATTTACTTATAACTGGGGATTGGCTACTTGGCAGAACTTGTATCAAGATGGATTGAAGCCCAATAAGTATATTCTCAAAAAGTTTTTCAATAACCATGTGAAGCCAGAACTTAGCTGGATTAAAGAAAAAGGAATATGTCAAAAAATTACTCAATATGCCTTCGATCATTTAGGCAATGCCTTCGATCGATTCTTTAAAGGCTTGGGTGCTTACCCTAACTTCAAGAAAAAGTTTCAACACGATTCTTTTACAATCGATGCTAGTGGCAAGCCAATTCCAGTCGGTGGGGTGAGAACTAAGCTGCCTACGATTGGGTGGATTAGAACTTTTGAGGGGTTACCAAACGTTACCACTTCTAAAATCACAATCTCTAGAATTGCTGATGATTGGTACCTGTCTTTTGCCTATGAGCAGCCAGAGCAAATAATTATTAAACAGCGCTGCGCGGCGGAGCCGCGACGCTACGAGGTTGTCGGTGTAGACTTGGGTGTGAAAACTCTAGCTACACTTTCGACAGGAGTTGTGTTTGAGAATCCCCAGCATTACTATCAAGAAGCTGCTAAATTGAAGCGATTGCAAAAACAGCTATCTAGAAAGGAAAAGGGTAGTAATCGCCGATTCAAAGCCAGAATGAAAGTGGCTAAACAACACAATCGTATTGCTAATCTCCGTAGCAATACTCTTCATCATGTGACTACTTATTTAAGCAAAAACCACGCTAAAGTAGTGATTGAAGATCTCAATGTGTTGGGGATGATGGCGTTGCATAAATTAGCCTCATCAATTGCCGATTGTGGATTTCATAAATTTAGACGACAACTAGAGTACAAATGCCGGAAATTTGGCTCTGAATTAACGATAATTAGCCGTTGGTATCCAAGTTCTAAAACTTGTTCTAGTTGCGGAAACATTCAGGATATGCCGCTTAAAGAACGCACTTATAATTGTTGTTCGTGTGGCATATCGATCGATCGCGATCTAAATGCCAGTTTGAACATATCGAGGATGGCTAATCCTTGAATGCTCGTTAAGGGATAGCCGCTCCGATGCCCCCTGTGAAACGAGAAGTAAAGTCTAGATTTGTCTAGGCTTTATATAGCAGGAAACTAATGATGATGCTAGACAGCAATATGCTAGAGCTAGATTAGCTACTCAAAACTGGGATGCGCCATTAATTGTTACTACCACAGTACAGTTATTTGAAAGTTTATTTGCTAACCGTCAGAGCAAATGTCGGAAGCTGTTTTAAATACTCGCAAAGATACTTTAGCTGTTTCACCTTTCCACATTACTCTGTGGTAAACATCGGCGGGAAGTTTTGGCGACAGTCAAAGCAAGATTAAAAAATAACCTTCCATGTATCTTAGTTTCTACTCAAGTTGTCGAAGCTGGTGGATGTTAAAGGTATTGGAATTGGAGCGAGATCGATCGATTACGATCCAGCGGATTTAATGCTCTAGACTGTATTTTGGGTTCGATCGAGTCTATTGGTTAGCCAGCGGTTGAAACCGCCGCTAATATTGCCAAGTCCGCCTAAAGCTGGACTAAAAACAGCAAAAATAATCGAATAATTGGAAAATTTGGTAGATCCTTACTCTAACGCTGGGTACTCTAGACATAACTCACATTGACAGGGATAAAATCTATGGGTAAAAGAGACTCACCACTAACAGTTAAGGTAACTGGCGATTTTGCTTGCTTTACTCGCCCAGAATTTGGAGCCGAGCGCGTTAGTTATGAAGTGATGACTCCAAGTGCAGCGCGGGGAATTTTGGAAGCAATTTTTTGGAAACCAGAGTTTAGTTATTCAGTTAGATCGATCGAAGTACTAGAGCCAATTAAACACTTCTCTATTCTTAGGAATGAAGTGAATACTTGGCAGAGTGCAAGTGCGGCAAAAAGTCCCGATTATCGATATTTTGCTGATGACGATCGCGCACAACGGCATACTCTTTGTTTAAGAGATGTTGGGTATATCATCAAGACTGATATCATCCTCAAAAAACATGCAGGTGCAGATGTCGCCAAATATCGAGATCAGTTTCGGCGACGAGTAAAAAAAGGTCAATGTCATCATCAACCTTATTTTGGAACGCGAGAATTTAGCGCGTATTTTGACATTCCGACAAATGACGATAAACCGCTCGATCGAACTGACGATTTAGGTTTCATGTTATTAGATCTTGAATTTACATCTGGAGATGGACAATCTATCGATTATCTCACCCACGATGAAAATGGATCGCAAGTAACGAGCGGTAGTGCTAAACCAAAGTTCTTTCATGCTGAATTGAAAAATGGAGTATTAGTTGAGAAAAATAAATTAAGGTTGCCAATTCGATGATTCTCACTAAATTAAAAGAGTATGCAGAACAGCAGATGGAGTTGCCACCTGCGATGTATAATCAGCGGCGGATAGCATGGCTAATTAGCTTAACTATCGATGGTGGATTTGAAGGCAGTATTTGCTGGAAAGATCATAGCCATAAAGAAACCAAAAAAGGACGAGAAATTGTTGCTCCTGATATTGGGCGTACTGTTGGGGTAAAACCCAAATTACTTGTAGATAATAGCGAATATATCTTGGGTATTGGCAGAGCAGCTACTAAACCAGCACGATTGATAGATTGTCATGAGCAGTTCAAAATATTAATTCAATCCTGTGCGGATGCGACTAAGGAACCAACGATAATTGCGATCGCTAATTTCCTTAATTCTCCTCTAGAGTTAGAAAAAGCTAAAGATGAGTTCTTGCAGCTACTAGATGCTAAAAAATTCGATCCTACTGAAAATATTACATTTCGAGTAGGTGGCAAAATTCCGGCAAATGCTACTGAAAATTTCACCAGAATTCAGGATTTTTGGGCTAATTATACTGCTGGCGGTGAGGAATCAGGAAAAGTAAAAAGCCCCATCATGACTTGTTTAGTCACTGGTGAGGAAAAAGCGGTAGAGCAAAGATTACCTTTTTTAGTAAAAGGATTATTTGGCGGACAGCCTTCTGGAACTGCATTAGTATCTGCAAATGCTCAAGCTTTTACTTCCTATGGATTAGCAAATTCCTTAACTTCACCAATTTCTCGTGAAGCCGCAGAGAAGTTTACCAAAGCTCTCAATCATCTGCTTTCTGGTAAAAATACTCGCCTATCAGTTGGCAATACCGCCTATGTTTTTTGGACGCGAGAGCCAGAAGAGATCGACTTGCTAGCTGCGATCGAACATCCCGATCCTCAGGTAGTAAAAAATCTGCTGGATTCAGCCTCAAAGGGGCAAGAAGTCTATGGAACGGATGTTAATCAATTTTATGCTCTCGCACTTTCTGCTAGTGTTGCGCGGGCTGTTGTGCGTGACTGGTTGGCAACCACTGTACCGACAGTAAAAGCCAATCTCAAACTATGGTTTCTCGCCCAAAAAATTACCGATGCCTATGGGGGAGTCGGTAAACCTTTGGGGATATATGCTTTGGCGGCTAGTGCGTACCGCGATGCGACTAAAGAGATGTTGCCCAAAGTCCCGACAGCTCTAATTCGTAACGCGCTCCAGCATCTACCCATCCCAGATGATTTACTCACCAGAGCCGTACAGCGAAATCGTGCCGAGGGTAAAGTCACATACCCCCGCGCTGCACTCATCAAGCTAGCTCTCACCACTAAACTTGGCACCGATGCGATGACTGATATGGAACAAATGAATCCCCAGCCTAATTTACAAGCGCAAGACGATAGAGCCTACCATTGTGGGCGACTTTTGGCTGAGTTGGAAGGGTTGCAAAAAGCAGCCATCGGTAAAGTCAATGCTTCCTTGGTGGATAGGTACTATAGTGCCGCATCTACCACCCCTGCAACGGCTTTTCCAGCACTGATTAAAAATTCTTTTAATCATCTAGCTAAACTTCGGAAAAATAAAGTGGGTGCTTATAGTGCTATCGATACCCGAATTCAAGAAATCATCCTCAAAATCGCCCCACCTAGTTTGGAAAATCATACTCCAACTTTTCCCAAAACTTTAAAAATGCACCAGCAAGGATTATTTGCGTTGGGATATTACCATCAACGGGCACACAACCGAGCTGAGGCGACTGGAGCGCGCGTAGGCGGAGGGCAGGCGCGAGGCACTGCCCCTACAGATTGATTTTAACCACGCATATATTACTTTTTGAAGAATACTATGACTGCTTATTTAAACCCCGAATATCGTCACGATTTTGTTTTATTATTTGATGTGACTGATGGAAATCCTAATGGCGATCCCGATGCCGGAAATTTACCACGCACTGATTCAGAAACATCGCATGGATTAGTCACAGATGTTTGTCTCAAACGAAAAATCCGCAACTATATTTCTACCTATGCTCAGTATGAAGCTAGCGAAGCTGAAGCAGCCCGTCTGAAGATTTTTATCGAGCATCATGGCGTGTTAAATGACCAAATTCGGAAGGCTTATGTGGCTGAAGGATTGTCAATGGGTAAACCTGCCACTGATGTGGTTAAAGATCCGGCGATCGCGATAGTATTAAAAGAGATTATTCATTTATTACCGTCGTTTACTTTAACCGATGGTGATGCTGAAGATGCGCCGGATGTGGTCACAAGTTTGACTTACAGTGGTGAATTGAGTAAGAGTGAGTTAGATGAACAATTAGAATCGATCGAAGACCAAATCAAAGCAAATAAACCACTCAAAAAATTTATCGACGATCTCGTCAAAAAAGCTGGGAAAGCAAATAAAAGCCGTGAAAGTATCGACAAAGCACGAAATTGGATGTGTCGTGAATTTTACGATGTGCGAATGTTTGGTGCGGTGATGAGTACGGGACTAAATGCGGGGCAAGTACGCGGCCCAATTCAATTAACATTCTCGCGTTCTATCGATGAAGTGCAACCTCAAGATATTTTAATTACGCGGATGGCTGTTACCGATGGTAAAGATCGAGATAAGCTCCAAACAATGGGGCGTAAAACACTAATTCCATACGGATTATATCGTGGCTATGGTTTCTATTCCGCTTGTTTAGCTGCTCAAACTGGAGTAGATAAAACAGATTTAAAATTATTTTGGGATGCTTTGATGAATATGTGGGATCTCGATCGATCTGCCAGTCATGGATTGATGGCTTTGAGGGGTTTACACATCTTCTCTCATGAGAATAAACTTGGGCTAGCTCCAGCGCATGTGTTGTTCGATCGCATCAAACCAGAACTTAATTCATCTGTAAATGTCCCTCGCAAATTTACAGATTATACAGTGACAATTCAAGAGGATAATTTACCATCTGGCGTAACGTTAACTTCCTTGGTTAAGTAACCCACTCAAATCATGCTGCGCTACATTAAGTAACAGCTTACCACTCAACTTTCTAAATATCGATTAAAATAGGTAGTAGTTAGATTATCCCTAAATATAGGTAGGTTAAAATCTATGGTTGTTGCAACTCAGACTAAGTTCATGACCCTTGAGGAATACCTCAACTACGATGATGGTACTGATACTCTTTGTGAACTTGTGAATGGAGAACTCATCCCCATGCCTCCAGAAAGCCATCAAAACCAGAAAGTTTCAATCTCATTGTTAGTTTACTTCTCTCAGCTAGGAATACCACCACAATTATTGAGAAATCAAATTGCGATCTCAGTAATGGGTGGTAGAGCAACTGCACGCATACCAGATCTAACAATTCTTTCCGAAGAGTTAGAACTAGAATTAAGCGAGACTAATAGCTCGACAATTCTTTCAGATATGCCACCACCTATTTTGGTTGTTGAAGTAGTCAGCCCCAACCAAGATAAACGAGATTATCGGTATAAAAGATCGGAATATGCAGCCAGACAGATTCCTGAATATTGGATTGTCGATCCGATCTTGGATAAGGTGACAATTCTAGAACTGGTAGAAGGATTGTACGAAGAAAAAGTTTATACAGCCGAAGAAGTTATCAAATCACCTCAATTTAGTCAATTTAATTTAACCGCTCAACAAGTTTTAACAGGATTATAAAACAAAATATCGATTGCTATACTTCATGGAACACCATTGGCAGCGATCGATCGACAGATCGGCTGTAGCTGCATCCAGCCCTTGGATTGAGTGAGGAGTGGAGACGAATAGCTCGATCGCGTTTACCCCAATAGTCGGGATTTTCTGAGGATAAATTGGAAGACAGTTTCTTCCTTAGAAATGATGTCTGCGCGACCATCCATCCCCGATCGAATTTGGCATTTACTGTTACCACGAATCAGCTTGAGATTGTCTGGCTCGACCGTGACCTCGATCGCCAGGATGGACTACTTGAGCATTGTTGCGGAGGTTTAACTCCTGAATCGTGCCCGATACGGGGGCGAGGATCGCGGTAGGTTGGAGGTCGATCGCGATTTGAGCGATTTCGCGATCGTTACTCGCGATCCGATCGACGACTTCTACTCGCTGCTGGAGCAATTTTTGCCGCTCTTGTTGGAGGCGGGCGATCGCGGCTTTTCCAGTTGCTCGTTCGCGGGCGATTTTTTGGACGATCGCGGCTGATTCGGCTTGACTGGGATTGAGGGCGGCTTGGGTGCGGTGGATTCTCGCTGCGGCAGCAGCTACTGTTTCGGCTACCCGCGCGACGATCTGGTTTTGTTTGAGGATGGTTGCTTGTTGGGCGAAAATCGCTTGAGTCTGTTGTTCGGCGGCTAGTTGAGCTTCTTCCAATTGGTTAGTCGAAATTGCGCCAGCAGTGGCGACACTTTGGTAGCGTTGCGATCGCGTCAGCCCAGATTGGTAGCCCGCTTGAAGCGATTTTAAGTTAGCCTCAGCAACTTTTAATTCGGATTGGGCGACTTGCTGTTCTTTCTGAGCGGTTCTCCAGTTCGCCTCAGCTTCAGTAACTTCAGCTTGAGTGGTAATCCGTTTGTCATGATAGTCTCGCTCGGCGCGACGGAGTTCGGCTTGGATGCCTGAGATCGAGCGATTGCTCTGCTCGATCTCGGCGATGCCTTGACGATCGCTCGCACCGATCTGGGCATCGAGTGCCAGAATTTGGTACTTAGCTTTTTGAATATCGCCGATTAATTGATTGCGGTTGGTTTGGAGCTTGCTTTCAAGCCGCAAATCTCTGACAGTGGCGATCGGATCGCCTTTCTTGACAGTTTGATTTTCTTTGACCGAAATGTTCAGCACCGAACCCTCGATCGTCGATTGTACCAACCGTAATTCCCCCACAGGGCGAATAGTGGCGGGAGCTTGAACGGTAACTTTATATTTGAGCACTGTACTCAGGGCGATCGCTGCACCAAAACTACCCACCATCACGATCCCACCCACTGATACCCATCGCCCGATCGAGGGGATAAATTCCTCTGGTGTAACTGGCTGGACGATCGCGTAATCTGGTTCTTGCGGAAAATGAACGATCGGCTCGTTTCGTGCTGGAATCGGCTCTCGATCGAGCTTGACTACATGACGACCATTTTTACTAAAATTAATAGGTAGAACTTCTCCGTTTGTAGAATTAGAATCATCCATGACTGCTAGGGATAAGTGTTCGGTGTTAGATCGATTTTTAATAATTTAAGAAATTAAGATGCTCGCCGGGAATTCGGGACAATTCGGCTGGCGTACCCGTGAGTTTCAACTCACCCCGATCGAGATAAGCGATCGAGTCAGCACGTCTAATCACTGCGGGGCGATGGGTAATCAAAATCGTGATTTTCCCCTGACGATAATCGAGCAATCGATCGAGTACTTCAGCTTCTAATGCGGGATCGAGGGCACCTGTAGACTCATCCAAAATCAGGATCGGTGGATTGGTAACGATCGCTCGGGCAATTGCCAATCGTTGCAATTGTCCGCCTGAGATATTCGCCCCAAATTCACCTAAAACTGTCTGATATTTGTCGGGTAATTCAGTGATAAATTCATTCGCACAAGCAATCTCACAAGCCGTCACCGTATCCTCAAAGGTGACTTCAGGATTGGTAAACTGAAAATTTTCGACGATCGATCGACTCCAGAAGTGCGGCGTTTGGGGGACGAGTACCACCTGTTGACGTAATGAGTCGAGGGAGATATCCGACTGACTATACTTGCCATAGCGGATATTACCAGATTGGAGCGGATACAAGCCCGTAATTAGTTTTGCGAGGGTACTTTTACCACAGCCCGATTCACCAATTAGGGCAGTCACGCTCCCGCCTGGAATAGTCAGGTTGAAATCTTTCAGGAGCGCAACTCGCCCCGCATGGTGAAAATTAAGATTGCTACAGGTAAGATCCCTTGCTGCGCTAATTCTGACTCTCGGTTTGGGTTTGCTATAGTCCTCTTCTGCTGGACTCTCTAAGACTTCGCCGAGACGTTCTACCACGATTTGGGCGGTAATAAATTGGTCTACCAAACCCACTACCATACTCAGAAATCCAAATAAATTACCACTCATCCCCGTAAAGGCGATCAGTTGTCCGATACTCAGGGTGCGATCGATTACCAGCTCGCTCCCCAACCACAATAACCCGATCGAAGTAATACTGCCGACGAGTTGGGTAATGCTACTCGTATAGATTTCGAGCTGGATCGTACCCCATTCGAGATTGGCAAGCCGACCAAAATTGCGCTGATACTCCGACCAAGCTTGGGGTGTAGCTTGACTAGTCTTGAGGACGATCGCCCCCCGAAAGGTTTCGATCAAAAAGCCCTGATTTTCGGCACCTTCGGCAATCAGGCGGCGGGTTTTCTGTTGAATGCTGGGAAAAAATAGCAAGTTGATGATGATAATCGCTACAAAAGCGGCGACGGCTGCGAGGGTGAGTTGAGGACTATAGAACAGCATCAACGCCACCGAGACAACAGCGATAAAAAACTGGCTGGGTAAGCCGAGGACTAGTTGAGACACTAAGCTATGAATCTGGCGGATATCGCCCAGCCGACTGACTACTTCCCCGCTCCGATGAGCATCAAAATAACTCAGGGGTAATCGGAGCAGCTTGAAGCCATAATCGAGATTTAATCCCAATTTCAACCGCTGTCCAAAGTGAGCGATTAGATTTGATTGGATCAGTGTAATGACGCTGCGAAATACATTGAGCGCAATGACGGCGATCCCTACTGTCATCAATAACTGGCGATCGCTCCGTACCAATACATCATCGGTGAGAATCTGCATGACGATCGGTAGCGTCAGAGCCAGCAGTCCCACCACGATATTGAGCGCGATCGCTTGGAGGATAATCCCTTTGTACGGCAACACCCGTCTAAAAAACGTCCCCAAGCCACCAACTTTGTCCTCTGGCTGCTCGCTAAAGCGGATCGGATCGGGTTCTAGCAACAACAAAACCCCATTCGGCCAATTTGTAATTAGCTCCTGATGGGTGATGTAGCGAATGCCATTGCCTGGATCGCCGATAATATACTTTTTCCCCCGCTGACCATACAATACGACCCAATGATTGCCTTGCCAATGAATAATCGCTGGGAGCGGAGCCGCCTTAATATTGTCGATCGGTGCGGGTGTAGCCTTAACCGGACGAGCATTAAATCCCAATGCTTCTGCGCCCCGCCGCAATCCCAATAAAGTCGTACCGCGCGTCCCTGTGCCAACGGCAGATCGGCCGCGACTGATGGCAAAAGTGCGCCCATAATATTTCGCAACTGTAGCAACACAAGCTGCCCCACAGTCTTCTTCGCTGTGTTGACGGACAATTGGGTATTTCTTGACACTCCTCGACCTGAAGGTACGAGGATTCTTGGCTCAACGAAACCACTTAGATTAGATACCTTGCAGTGTCTAACCCAGAGGTGGGATTCTCAAGCGAAGCTCTTAGGGGGAAGCTTCCCCCGAAAACGTCGCGCCCCAAGCGTTACTTTGGGCGTGCCCCGCCCTAGTTGCTTAAAAGCAAGTCCTTTTTGATTTGGTATGTCCAGCACACCAAAAAGCTGTTCGTCTAGCTCCTCTAAATACTTTACCTACTGCGAGGTGGATGCTAGAACAATGCAGTAGAACCGCATGTATTTAATTGTCAAGGTTCAACGTCTGCGGTTTAGGCAGCAATCGGGTTTTTAAAGCGGTTGAATACCCTGTCCGCTATACTTAGAATTATACGTCAAATTCTAATGTATGGCAACTAGAACAAGAAAGATTCAGGTAGTAGTTTCAGAGGTAGAAATGGAAAAGTTCAAGCAGTACGCAGAATCTAAAGGAGTTGCAATGTCGGAGATCCTTCGCGACTATGTAAAGTCTTTAGTAGCTAGTTCAGAGCGCAGACTGCTTGACTAACGTCTGCGCCTAGAAAGTCCCCCTAAAAGGGGGAGGTTTTTACCCAATTTTCCGATAAAATTTACCGCACGACTCTACTGAAAATGCCAAGGATCGCGCTCGACTATTTATCAATCATAAATAGCCGAGCGTTGAGATTGAGTCGATCGGCTAAATCTGAGATTAGCGATTCGATCTAATCCGATCGATCTTTACCTGCGGAAAAAATTGTACTGCTCGATCGTGCCACTAGCACCAATGATGGTAGCGATATTTGTTTGTACTCCGATGTTGGTGAGTACATTTATATTTATATTCGTATTTACCTGCGTGCCACCACCATTGATTCCACCGGATTGCTCGTCATTCAATTCGAGCCACAATTCTCGTTCGCGGAGCGTCTCCTTTGGAGCATCGAGTTTATGGGGTTCGAGTTGGTGAGTTAAGATCATATTTTTACTCCAAAATTGTATAGTTTTATCGAATTAGGATATTTTAAAACTAGCGATTGCCTCACTCTAGCTAATTAATCAACAAGCTTCAGTCAGAAGGTGTTGTTATTGGTTATAATTTAACATTCTAGATGTAGTCTAAAGTTTTAAAATATCCTTTTGTGGCAATTAAGCTA
>JAJAZF010000128.1 GCA_026785875.1 Chamaesiphon sp.
GTCCAAATCAGCGGTCTCGTCTTCTTCTTTTTCGGTAGTAACGGCTCGATGATTTCCCACTCTTTGTCTGTTAAGCTGCTTGAGTATCCCATTTACTACTTAGTTTAGCCGATCGATAAAAGATCCCAAATGGGTTCTATACTACTAAAGATTCACTAAAACGAATTATTACCCCTTTTCATACAGCGATTGCGACTGACATCATTGAGGAATTTTTCTAGCCATAGCATAGATTTTTTAGGATTTGGGTAATCGATCGAGCATCTATGCTAGGCTCACGTTATAGATGAAGCTAGATGAATTTTGTGGGCAGATCGAAAAAATGGTAGAAACTATCGAAATTAACAAAGTAGGTAAATCAATTCAAAAAAAATTAGAAAGATTATCTAAAGGACAACAGCCCCGTGTACTAGATTTATTTTCCGGTTGTGGCGGTATGAGTTTGGGATTTAATTTAGCTGGCTACAAACTAATCGGAGGCGTAGAAAACGATTCACTAGCGATCCAATCCTATGCATTGAATTTTCACTCACATGATGGTAGTGAAATGTATAATTCTCGGTCTGTTGCGCGTGATATTACAACAACTCACCCAGAAAAGTTAATGCTAGAGTGGGGATACTCAGATCCCGTCAATGTCGTTGATGTCTTGATAGGTGGGCCACCATGCCCCGCATTTGCTCGTGTCGGTAGAGCAAAGTTGCGAGAAATAAGTCAACATCCACAAGCGTTTAAGCTAGATCCAAGATCTCAACTATATGTCCCATATATTGAATATATAAAATATTTACAACCTTTGGTAATCCTAATGGAGAATGTCCCAGATATATTAAATTATGGTGGACACAATCTAGGTGAAGAAATTTCCGAAACTCTAGAAGAGCTTGGATATGATTGTAAGTATACATTACTCAATTCAGCAAGCTATGGGGTGCCACAGCTTAGAGAAAGATTTTTTTTAGTTGGCATTCATACCGATGTCGATCGTCAATTTGAATTTCCTACTCCAACAAAGTTGGTAAATTTTCCAAAAGGCTATTATGGCTCTAGGCAAGTTGCACTTAAACATATTTCACAGAATAGCTTATTTGATAAATCTCATTATGTACCAACACCCAATGCACCTTCAAGTGCAGGTATTCCAGTAACTGTTGAAGATGCTATCAAAGATCTTCCTACGATTTTAGGTCATTTAGATGGGACGATGAAGCGAGGTGCTCGTAAATTTGATAAAGCAGTTTCATATAGAACTGATATAGCCATTTCAGATTACATAAAGTCAATGAGATGTTGGTCTGGATTTGAAAGTGATGGATACATATACGATCATGTAACTCGCTCTATTAGTAATCGTGATTATAGACTTTTTAGGATGATGTCTCCTGGAGATGATTACCCTAAAGCTAATTTATTAGCAATAAAATTGTTCGATGAAGCGATGAAGGAAATGAACATTAGTGACATAAGTGATTGTAATTATCAAGAGTTGAAATCTAGTTATATTCCTCCATACGATCCAACTAAATTTCCTAATAAATGGCGAAAAATGGAATCAGATAAACCTGCAAGAACATTAATGGCTCATTTGGGCAAGGATACTTATAGCCATATACATTATGATTCCGATCAAGCAAGAACAATTTCAGTTAGAGAAGCAGCAAGATTGCAATCTTTTCCTGATGGTTTCAAATTTGTAGGGACAATGAATCCGGCTTTTCGACAGATTGGAAATGCAGTACCTGCGCTGATGTCACTTGCATTAGCGAATCAGATTTTAAAGGCAATAAATATAAATGTTACTTAAAAAGATAATTTATATTTTTTTCATTGTTTCAATTAAAAATTTATAGGAGTTTTGAATGAATTCACTTCGCACAGCTATTAAAAAGTTAACCCAATCCGATCTTTCCTTTTTTAAAGTTCATTTAAAATTGTCAAAGCAAAAAGCAATTAATTTGAACTCTAATATTTTTATTGATTCTTATTTTCCTGGATTAACTAACAGCTTTGATAGTATACATCTACCATTAGAAATTGTTGGGCCAGGGGATCGAAAGCCACATGATTTAAGCAGGAAAATATTAAGAAGCCCAGGATCGAAAAATTGGCGGCTTAATGGAGAATTTATCTATAATCCAGAAGACGATTTATCTAGATATGATTCTCTCAGTCCAGGAGATTATGCAATTCTAATATTTGATGGTGCAGAAAGACCAACTGCAATCACAATGATTCTAGTTAGTAAAAATGAAGATCTAGACTTCCACTTACTTATTAGTAATGAAGTAAGATTCATAAGCAAGAATACGATGATTGATATTTCACAACAAGAACTACTTAAACTCTTAGTTATAATCTCATCATCTACTCAATATACTAACATTTTAGATTATATTAATCCATTAAACAATGATACTGTTGAAGATGTACTGTACGGAAGAAATCAGTTTCAATCAGAGCAACCAATTAGGCGAAAGTTTGCCAGCTTAACACATAACCAACTTCAAAGGCAGATGCAGGTTGCACAAGAGACAGGTAGGTATGGCGAGGAACTTTTCCGAACTTGGTTGATTCAGCAAGATCAACCTGAAGAAAGTTTTCAATGGATATCTAATGATTCAGCTCGCTCATCGTACGATTATGAGATATCTTGTCCTTTTTGGATTCCCTCGTTGGAAAAAGTTTATCTTGATGTGAAAACAACTAAAGGTGATTTTAATCAGCCCTTTCACATGAGTTTTTCTGAAGTTAAATTTGCTGCATCTTACCGAAGTTATCGCATCGCCAGAGTATTTAATTTAGGAGATATATCCGCGCAGGTATGTATTCTAAATGGTATCTCTGAGCTTTCAGAAAAATTGTTGAGAAATTTTTCGGATCTTCCTGAAATGGTTGCAATAGATAGCATTTCATTAGTTCCAAGCCAATTCAATATAGAAATAGACTCAGTAATTCAAATCCTGAGTCAGTAATTTAATATCACTTCAGGCACAAACCGACCCGACAATCCTCTGTCGCGACACGTCAATTCACGGTTCTTCCTAACTTTTGGCGCTCCACGCTTAAAATGGGACAAATTCATTTCGCTCGATCTACTAGAACCCAATATCCACGGCGATTTAAATTACCAGAGCATCTCCTTTCACCAAAAGTTAGGAAGAACCCAATTCACTTGACATTTAATATATGAATCTGCAACGGCTGATGTGAAACCATAACCTTGCCATCCAACTTTTTACCCATAAGCTTGCCACTGCGGCAATGTTATGGTTCAAGTCACGGCAATCTCAAGCCTTATCGACTTATCTAAGATGGGGGTGGCGAGACTCGAACTCGCACATCCATTACGGACGACAGATTTTAAGTCTGTTGCGTCTACCATTCCACCACACCCCCAATTGAGTTTACGCGGTCTAATTTAGACAATGTAAACGTACCACAGATGGCTAATATATCATAAATAACTAGCCAATGCAAGTCAATAAATAATCGGGTCGAAACCTCGATCGAGGCAATTGGTCGTTAAGATAAAATAGTTAGACCACATCGGCTCCGATCTGTATTGTTGTGCAAACCGCATGGCAAGAAGCTGCGCTGAGTCGAGTATTGTCTACCATAAATATTGAGAATTCTCGATCTCATCTACCCCATCTAGAGAGGTATCGCTATGTCCAATCCGATCGAACTTGCCGGAAGAGTCTTTGTCCCTGCTGGTGAATTAGACATTCCTGAATGGGGTTGCGTATTGAGCGATCGGAACCAACCCACACTCACGCTTAAAGATGACGATTTATTTCTAATTACCGACACGCTGGGAAATATTTCCGGCTGTTCTCGAGATGAAACGATCTCGAGTCTGGGCTTATTTTGTCGAGATACCCGCTTTTTGAGTCGGTTGGAGTTACAAATCGCAGGACGTTCGCCGATTTTGCTCACCTGTAATGCGGATAAAGGGTTTGCACTCTCTGCACTGTGCACTAATCCCACCATCCCCAATATCAACGCGGAAACGATTAGTATTCAACGGGAACTCGTACTCAATGGGAGTTTATTTGAAGAACTGACTATTTATAACTACAACACTACGGCTGTCAGCTTTGAATTGAGCTTGAGCTTTGAGGCAGACTTTTCGGACTTATTTGAGATTCGCGGTTTTCACCGCAAACAACGCGGTGGATTACTGCGTCGCGTTCAACCCGAAGGTCAAGTAGCGACAGTTAATGAATTGACACTGGCTTATCAGGGATTGGATGGGGCGATTCTGGAGTCACATATTCAATTTGCCCATCGTCTCCCCGACTATCTCAAAGGATATACCGCCATCTGGCAGATCGAATTGGAATCCCACGCCAGTTGTCAGCTCGGCTATCGCTTGGCAATGTTGATGAACAATCGCCCAGTCTCGCGGGTGAATAGTCCGATGGCACTATTCCAAGCCAAAGCCGCAGAGACGATGGAGGAAGATCTATGGCGATCGCAAATCACCCAGATTCGTACCGATAATCCCAAAATCAATCAGGCGATCGAACGTGCCGAACAGGATATCTATTTGTTGCGTCAGTCGTTCGATTTTGCCAGCTCCACCCCTAATCATCTTGGCACTAAAGGAACTGTACTATCTGCGGGCGTACCGTGGTTCTGCACTCTATTTGGACGAGATGCAATCATTGCTGCTAGTCAGATTCTGATCCTAGATCCGACAATTGCCCACGAAACCTTGATGGTACTGGCTCAATACCAGGGCAAAGTAGATGATGAATGGCGGGAAGAACAGCCAGGCAAAATTCTGCATGAATTACGGACGGGGGAAATGGCTCGGTGTCAAGAGATTCCCCATACGCCCTATTATGGAACGGTAGACGCTACACCATTGTGGCTGATGTTATATGCCGAATATTATGCTTGGACACATGATACGGATACATTGGAACGGTTATGGGAGAATGCCCTAGCCGCAATGGCTTGGATCGATCGGATGTGCGCCGAGACGGGTTATCTGAGATACTTTCGCACCTCAGCAAGGGGACTGGTAAATCAGGGCTGGAAAGATTCCAGTGATTGTATCGTCGATCGTCAGGGTAAAATTGCGACAGGTCCGATTACCCTGTGTGAAGTCCAAGCTTATGTGTATGCTGCCAAAATTCGGATGAGCGAACTGGCAAAAATTCGCAAAGAACCCGAACTCGCCACGCGCTGGCAAAAAGACGCTCAAAACCTGAAGCAACGTTTCAACGATGATTTCTGGGTACCCGATCTCGATTTTCTGGCCATCGCCCTCGACGGTGCGGGAACACAGGTAGATGGGATCGGTTCCAATCCAGGGCAATGTCTCCAGCATGGACTGCTATATCCAGAAAAAGCCAAAAGTGTCGCCGAACGTTTGCGTGCGCCGGATATGTTTAGTGGGTGGGGGATTCGCACCCTCAGCAGTCAGTCCCCAGCTTACAATCCGATCGGCTATCATACCGGATCGGTCTGGCCGCATGATAATAGTCTGATTACTATGGGTCTACGCTCTGTAGGTGCCGTCGAACAGGCATTGGAAGTCGCTCAAGGCGTTTTGGATATGACTGTCTATCAACCTTACCACCGTCCTCCTGAACTCTTCTGTGGTTACGAAAGGGTTGCGGGGCAAAGTCCGATTCAATATCCGGTCGCCTGTTCTCCCCAAGCTTGGGCAACTGGCACAATTTTTCAGTTGATGCAAATGATGGTGAATTTAGTCCCCGATGCTCCAAGTAACTATCTACGGATTCTCGATCCAGCTTTACCAGCGAACATCAATCAACTCACGTTCAAAAATTTGCGTGTGGGAGCCACTCTCATCGATCTAGGATTTACCCGCGAACACGATGCAGAAGGCGATCTCGTTCGCGCGACTACTTCCTGTCGAGTGCTGAAAAAGCGCGGTAATCTCCGAGTGACGATCGAAGCCTAACCCAATATTGAGGGTTTTTCTTGACGATCCCAGTATAGTTAA
>JAJAZF010000129.1 GCA_026785875.1 Chamaesiphon sp.
CAGAGGTGGTCATAGCGTTTAACTTCACAGACGGTGGCGCGAGGCTAGATTGTGGCGATAGCTAAGTCTCGATACTCTCTAGTATATTCGGAAATTCCGATTACCGAAGGTAGGTCTTCGACCAACGGGCGCGATTCGGTGTCGGACTTGTACCGACTTGTGCTAGCAGCTAGCGCAAAATGCCTCCATCTGCCCTGACGAGAATTTGATTAGCGACGATCGGAAGAGCTTGCAAACAGATCGTATTCTCAACTAAAATTAGGTACCTAATACTAGTTTCGCAACCGAAATCATGTCTAATGAATACCTCTCTGTAAAAGAAGCTTCCGAGCAACTTAGCTGCTCAGAGCAGTACGTCCGCAAATTGCTTAGGTATGGCGAAATCGGTGGAGAGCAGATTAGTAACCGATGGATTGTTGCTGCGGAATCGGTCGCTGAGTATCGTTGCAAGGGCGAGAATCCAAGTATATTCATTCCAGATCGTGGACGGAGATCTTTTAGCAAACCAACTCTCAAAGCCTTGAGCTTTTTCTCTGGCTGTATGGGTTTGGACTTGGGACTGGAACAGGAGGGGATCGAGGTACTTCTTGCCTGTGAAATCGATCTAGCCGCCCGAAAAACAATAGCATCTAATCGACCAGATGTAGCTCTAATCGGCGATATCCGAGATTACTCAGCCGCAGCAATTCGAGCAAAGGCGGGATTGAGTCCAAACGAAGAGATCGATTTGATTGTCGGTGGTCCGCCCTGTCAAGCATTTAGTAGTGCGGGTAAAAGACAAGGGTTTGATGACGAGCGAGGGAATGTTTTTTTAACGTTCATCGATTTAATTGCGGAACTCAGACCAAAGTTCGCAGTCATCGAAAATGTGCGCGGATTGCTATCTGCTCCATTACAACATCGACCTCATGAGATGAGAGGAAAAGATTATCCGATCTTAGCTCAGGACGAAAAAAGGGGCGGTGCATTGCTATTCATCATTCGTAGGCTCAAAGCAGCAGGTTATAGTGTTTCATTTAACTTGTATAATGCTGCCAATTTTGGATCGCCACAACAACGGGAAAGAGTCGTTATTGCTTGTAGCCGCGATGGCGAAAAACTCCCCTACCTCACGCCAACTTATGCGGACAAAGGCTTATATGAGCTTCCACAATGGCGGACGCTCAGAGAGGTTTTAGACGGACTTCCAAACGATGGACATCACTTTATCAAGTTTCCTGAGAAACGACTGAAATACTATCGGCTCTTGAAACCTGGGCAAAATTGGCGCAACCTACCAGCAGAGTTACAGCCAGAGGCACTTGGAGCTTCTTACCATGCTGGAGGTGGAAAAACGGGCTTTTATCGAAGGTTAGCATGGGATAAGCCTTCTCCTACACTAGTGACGCATCCAGCCATGCCTGCAACTGATTTGGCGCACCCAGAAGCGGATAGACCACTCAGTATTGAAGAGTATAAGCGAATTCAAGAGTTTCCAGATAATTGGTCGATCGAGGGAAGTTTATTAGCACAGTACAAGCAAGTCGGGAATGCTGTACCGCGTTCTCTCGGAAGAGCGATTGCGAGGATGTTATTAGCTCATTTAAAGGGCGAAGCATCGATTGTTTATCCAGATTTTCCCTACTCGCGTTATCACAAAACTGATGACGAGAGTTGGATGCTGGAAACTTTGGGTCATCTTGAAGAAACATCGATCGAGCAGCTTTCGTTGAATCTAGTCTAATGATTTAGATAAAAATTGCCAAGGGTTGTGAGATTCGACTGCTAAGGCTGCTGGATTATCATTTACAGCCTTCTGCACAAATGCGACAAAGTTATTTTCAGAAAAACGCTGCGTATCAAACTTCTCGTTAAAGTATGACCATCGATAAATTCCAGTGTTTGCGTCAACTCTGTGCCATTTCTCAATGGGCTGATTTATCCTAACACTAGCCGATGAGCTGTTTTCTGAATTACTGCGGTTCTTTATTTGTAGGAGCGATCCATCGATATTGCAAAAATCGACATACCGAATAACTTCTCCCCAACAGCAATGCCAACCGTAGTCGATTAGCTGTTCAGCTAAGAACTCTTCAAGTAGTAAACCCAGAATATTTTCCGCTGACATCGAGAGTCGATGAGCATACTCGATTTGTGCCAGATTTTCTACTGTTAATCCCGTTAAGCGAGTCCCGATAATTGTATTGACGATCGGATCTGCAATTGTACCTGGAGGATTAGAAGTACGCTGAGAAATTCTACCTTCAAAGCTTTTCTGATATTTTTCGATCCATACCCTTGCTAGAGAGTCTGGATCTTCTCCTCTCACTTTTTTAGGACTGGGTGAAAGTACTGGATTGCGATAACAAGCAGCTAAAATCGTGCGGTGAGATTCGAGAAATGGCTGATTTTGCTGGGGAAAAGTATTTTGAAAAATTTGTAAAAATTTTTGATCGGAACTAGAAGTCTTAATGAGATCGTCGAAGGTAACGGACATACAACCTAATTCAATGAATTAACAATCGATCGCTAGGAATTGCTAATAGGGTGGGTAATACCCGCTAGCTAAACATATATATGTAGCAAATTTACACTATTGGGACGATCGATTTTATTGTATCCGATCGATCTCACTAAGCACGCTCGTGTACGATCGAAAAAGCCAAAAGCTAGAGCCATACAGCAAATCCGCTAGTCTTCCGTCTAGCTCTAGTTACTACCATGCGCCAATGCAGTTTGAAGTCAGAGGATATCGATTAGGCTTCACCTGCGCTTTGCGCTTACGTCGATCGCTCTCGATGCCCCAAACCCGATATACTAGCCACTAGCCGTTCCTCACTCTGCACTAATATATGACTCGTTTCGCACTTCTGAGTGTATCTGACAAAACCGGACTGATTGAATTTGCCCGTCAATTGGTCGAAAAATTTGACTTTGAGATTGTCAGTAGTGGGGGTACCGCTCAAGCCTTGAAGGCGGAGGGGATTCCGGTAATGAAGGTGGCTGAATATACAGGTGCGCCGGAAATCTTGGGCGGACGGGTAAAGACTTTGCACCCGAAAATACATGGGGGGATTCTCGCTCGTCGAGACATGCCCGAACATCTAGCAGATCTGGAGCAGCACCGAATACGCCCGATCGATCTAGTGGTTGTTAATTTATATCCCTTCGCGGCGACGATTAGCAAGCCTGGAGTCAGTTTAGCAGAGGCGATCGAGCAAATCGATATCGGTGGCCCCGCGATGCTCCGCGCTTCAGCCAAGAATTTCGCTCATCTGACTGTCTTATCCAATCCCGATCGATATGATGATTATCTAGCAGAATTAACCAAAAATAACGGGCAAGTCTCGATCGAGTTCCGGCAAGCTAGAGCATTAGAAACCTTCCAACATACCGCCGCTTACGATACCGCGATCGCTGGCTATTTGGCAGCTCAAGTAGGCGAAAACACAAATTATCAAATTTCTGCCCAACCACTCCAATCGCTCCGCTACGGTGAAAATCCCCACCAACCAGCCGCCTGGTATCAGACAGGGGCTGTCCCCACGGGTTGGACGACTGCCAAAATATTACAGGGCAAAGAACTCAGTTATAACAACCTCGTCGATTTAGAAGCCGCACGGCGGATTATTACCGAGTTTAATGATACTCCCGCAGCGACGATTATCAAACACAACAATCCCTGTGGGACAGCATTAGGCGATACTTTACTCGCAGCATACGATCGGGCTTACAATGCTGATTCTACTTCAGCCTTTGGCGGAATTGTCGCTGTCAATCGTCCCATTGATGCCGATACCGCATTATCGATGAGCAAAACTTTCCTCGAATGTATCGTCGCACCTGAATGCACGCCTGAAGCCGCAGCCATCTTCGCCACCAAAAAGAATCTGCGCGTTTTAACTTTGGCAGATTTAGCCACAGGTACTAAAGATAATGTCAAAATTATCGCAGGTGGAATGCTAGTTCAAACTGCCGACGAAGCGATCGAAACTACCACCGATTGGCAAGTAGTCACCACCAAACAACCAACCGAACTAGAATTACAAGAACTCTTATTTGCTTGGAAAGTTTGCAAACATGTCAAATCAAACGCGATCGTCATTACTAAAGATCGCGCTACTATTGGCGTAGGTGCGGGACAAATGAACCGCGTCGGTTCGGCTAAAATCGCCATCGAACAAGCTGGAACCAAATCTACAGGCGCAATCCTTGCCAGCGATGGCTTCTTCCCCTTCGACGACTCCGTGCGAACCGCCGCTGCTGCTGGAATTACCGCGATCGTTCAACCTGGTGGTAGTATGCGCGATAACGACTCGATCGCTGCTGCGAATGAATTGGGAATAGTGATGGTGTTTACAGGTGTTCGCCACTTCTTGCATTAATCATAGGCTTTAGGTTTTAGGCTTTAGGCTTTAGGTTTTAAGCTTTAGGGATAAGAATTTAGATTTACTTCTAATACCTAATACCTAATACCTATTCCCATTCACCCATTCACCATTCACCATCCACCCATCCTGTGCAACTTCAAAACGTCATCATCGCCCATAAAGCCGGAGATCGCGGTAGCCGCAACTTAGCTGAAAAAGCTGCCAAACAGCTCGAACAGATGGGTTGTCATGTGATGATGGGGCCGAGTGGAGCCAAAGACAATCCCTATCCCGTCTTTCTTGCCTCCAGCAGCAAGCAGATCGATCTGGCGATCGTCTTAGGTGGCGATGGTACCGCACTCACCGCAGCACGGCATCTATCCCCCGATGGCATCCCAATTTTAGCCATCAATGCAGGTGGACATCTCGGCTTCCTCACCGAACCGCTAGAACTATTTAATAGTGAGTCGCTCATCGACGGTGAAACAGTCTGGGAGCGACTCACGAGCGATCGATACGCGATCGAACGGCGGATGATGCTCCAGGCACATATTTATGATGGCGACGACAGAAATGCCGAACCAGACAGCGAAAAGTTCCTCGCTCTCAATGAGATGTGCATCAAGCCCGCAGCCGCCGATCGGATGATTACTTCCATCCTAGAAGTCGAAATTGATGGCGAAATTATCGATCAGTATCAAGGCGATGGATTACTCGTCTCCACGCCCACAGGTTCAACTTGTTACAATGTCTCGGCAAATGGTCCGATCGTCCACTCTGGCATGGCTGCAATCACCATTACGCCGATTTGTCCTTTGAGTCTGTCCAGTCGTCCGATCGTCATTCCACCAGGCTCTACGGTCAGTATTTGGCCATTAGGTGATTATGAACTCAATACTAAACTGTGGAATGATGGTGTCCTAGCGACCTCAATCTGGCCCGGACAGCGGGTAGATGTCCGCATGGCAGACTGTCAGGCAAAGTTTATCATCCTCCGCGATAACTACTCCTACTATCAAACCCTCCGTGAAAAATTGCTCTGGGCAGGTTCGCGGATTCGCTACGAGCATCACCATACCAGGAATTAAAGTCTAGAGTAGAGGCTAACGATTGCATAGAGAAGAGGATCGATTTGTACCCTATTTTTGTGAGAAATGCTATGTTAGCAACTAGTCACTATTAAATTAATCGCCTAAAACTACCGAACATCTCGTAATTACTACAAATTTCAGCAAATTAACGCACGATCGTCGCGTGAAATTGGGTGGGCAAAGCGAAACTAAACAGTTAGACTGTGGATTGAGTGGGAGAAATAATTCCTAGTGATGTTCTTTTCCCGATCGAGGCTGATGCTGAAGCAGACGCTTTTACTTTTATTAGGGGAGATGCCAATGAATCGTTCGTGTTGGCGGAAGCCTGCCGTAGGCACAACGTCTCTAAAAGAGAATCGAATACTCTAGTTAAATCTCGCTGGCGAAGTTGACTATCTAACTAACCATTAAAAATGCGTCTTGAGTTGCCAAGCGGAAGCTGTGCAGAGCGAAACCCAAAATAGCCAGATGAGTGTCACCCATTAGTGAATATTTATTCAACCTCGGCTCAAACATCTGTCGCGCTCGTCAGAGCAGATATCGATCCTCACTCTCTAGGGACACCCTTTAGTGAGGAAAGATTCGAGCTACGTGCAAGCTAGGGAATTTGAATTATGAGAGTGAAGTATCGATAAATTGATATTTTAATTAACAATCGAAACTGGCAGGAATTTTAATAAGAGCTACAATCAAAAGGGCTTTCCTAAATCAAGGATACTCTCTCGATCGAAGGCTATTAATTAGCGGCTGTTCGAGATTAACATTTCAGCAAGAGTAGCTCCTAGAGATTCTTTTTCTGGGGCGGCTACGCCAACACGCTCAATTGTTAAAAATATGCAAACAATACAATTATTTCTTTCTGAAATATAGTACTTACATTAGTTGACTGTTCTAGACAGGAGTAAGAGGACCCACACATGACCCAGACTAAAGACATGCTCGCAACCTTAACGACAAAAGACTCCGATACCGAGTTAGAACTACTGCTCGATGACGATGTTGATGCTGACGATTTTGCTGCTGAATCCGACGGTGAATCTGATGTCGAAGATGAGGATGGCAAGCTGGGGAAAGTGAAAGCCTCCCGCCGTCGCGTTCAAACTAAAAAGAAACAATTTACAGAAGACTCAATTCGGCTCTACCTACAAGAAATTGGTCGAATTCGCCTCCTGCGCGCTGATGAAGAAATCGAACTAGCACGGAAGATCGCCGATCTGCTCGAATTGGAGCGGATGAGAGAGAAACTCCTCAATGAATTGGATCGCGAACCGAACGATCGCGAGTGGGCTGAAGTTGCCGCAATGCCGCTCAATCAGTTTCGCCATCGGTTATTTTTAGGCAGGCGCGCCAAGGATAAGATGGTGCAGTCGAACCTCCGATTGGTAGTTTCGATCGCTAAAAAATACATGAATCGCGGTCTTTCTTTCCAAGATCTAATTCAAGAAGGTAGTCTCGGCTTAATCCGCGCTGCTGAGAAATTTGACCACGAAAAGGGTTACAAATTCTCAACTTATGCCACTTGGTGGATTCGTCAAGCAATTACCCGCGCCATCGCCGATCAATCACGCACGATTCGTCTCCCCGTCCATTTGTACGAGACTATTTCACGGATCAAAAAGACCACCAAATTGCTTTCTCAAGAAATGGGACGCAAACCCACAGAGGAAGAAATTGCCACGCGGATG
>JAJAZF010000130.1 GCA_026785875.1 Chamaesiphon sp.
GAGCATGAGCATCGCTAGGTGCCTTGACTTGATTTTGCAAAGCTTCAACTAACATCTCTGGTAGTGGCTGCTTACTCGATAGTAGTACTACATTTGACTGTTGTTGTTGGCGATTGCTAGTAGCTGGCAAACACTGAGGATCTGCGTTCATGATCTGGTTCTTCCCTGATGATGTGAGCTGGTAGTTGCTTACACATCGACTGTACGCGCTAAACAAGGTAAATACTTATGACGTGTGTCACTTTTTTTACATTAGATCGATCGCTACTCTCCGTGACAGACGATTCGGCGTGAATCTCATCGCTCAATCCCCGACTAAGTTTCGGTTTTCAGCCATCTGGTTTATGGCTATTTGTCGAGTCAGATGTCAAGATTTATGCTCGAAAGGGATAAATTTGACATAGACAGTTGGTCAACTGGCACATTTTGCGGATCGGCTCTAAAAATGTTGTGAGGTAATAGTTTCGGGCAATCATCAATAAATTATAATGACAGCTAAACTTAAATTTATATCAAAGCTGGTATAAAATCTGACTCGATCGCTGATGCAGAGCTAGATTTGAGTAGGCGAACGAGTGTACTTTTGTTGCAAAAATGAGAAAATATCCCTCAGATCGGTAACGCCGACCATTCTCTCGATCCAGAGGCTGTGCCTACGGCAGGCTTACGCCAACGCCATCGAGTCAAGAATTATCTTTGCTCACAAACGATCGGCAGCAACGCGATCTTACTAAAGTAGTTGGGCATACTGAGATATAAAGTGGGTTTTAGGGTAGGCACTAGCTCTCATCTAGATTTCAGACATTGTAAATCCTCTAAATATTTGTGCTACCCTCCGAATCTCTATGAACTGTCAAATAGAAATAGATGCTTAACGATATTGAAACTAAAAATAATCTAGGAGCAGTGCCACCAATTCAAATTTTATTAGCGGAATCAGATCCAGCAGAGATCGCTCGGATCAGAGCGAATATAGATCGAGAATTCCAGCGGGGGATTAAGGTTGCCAAAAATTACGATGAACTTTTAGAACGGATTACCGAGCAACAACCGCAATTAGTGATTTTAGGCAGGATCGATAAATTCAATTATCTCGATCTGTCCAGGGAATGTCACAAAATTCAGCAGGATCTCTCGATCGTGCTACTCTCTCAACAAAGAATAATTAGTGAATCTTTTCGTCAATTAGTCAAAACTTGCGGTCTGACAGATGTCATCAACCAAGACCCTACAAACTTAAATCAGCTATTTCAGGCATTCTTAGATCGACCCGTAGACCAGCTACCAACCGATCGATCGCCACAACCAACTATCGATACCACCAGTCAGCAGCCCATAAATAGATCGCGGTCTGAGCCGCCGATCGATGGGCAGATGATGCTCGCAGGGTTAGAAGAAATTGTCGCCATTAGTAGCAGATCCTTTGGTGCTCTAGCTCAAGGCAATTATTGGCGGAAGACGCACGATCGGATCGTCGATGAATTTCCGTTTGCCTCGAACTGGTCGGCAGATCACTTTGGTAAGCTCAGTTGCCATGCGAACATATTAGAGCAGGAATTAACAGCCGAAGATATCCAAAGTCTACGGGTGTGGGTGCAGCTTTTTATTGGAGAATGCGAACGAATCATCATTGATTTTGAAGCTATGTTGAATGATTCCGCCCGATCGCTAGCAGCAAAACACCTTTTAATCAAGCCCTAACCACCACCCAACGCCATGACCACAGTTACCATTAGTATTGACAGCCGACAAGTGGAGGCAGAGCATAATGCGACCCTACTATCGGTATTCAAAGCAAATGACATCCTCATCAACCAAATCTGTGGTGGACAGGGGATGTGCGCTTCTTGCCACTTTTTTGTAGTGGATGGTGCGGATGCTCTGACTCCACCAACAGTTCAGGAACAGATGACATTTCAGTTCACCAACATCGAGCGTCCTGGTGCGAGGCTAGCTTGTCAAACCCGTGTAACTGGCAATGGAGTGGCGATCGAGTTGCCTAAAGGAACTTTCGTTGAGTCGGAGCAAGATTTGGCCCAAGAGATCGGCAAAAGAGCCAAGCAAACACTGATTCACCCGATGACAGGTGAGGTGCTGGTAGAAGCAGGCAAACTGGTGATGAGATCGGCTGTAGAGAAAATGAAAGAGTCGAGCAACAAGTTTGCTGCCAATTTCTCAATAAATTAATCGCCAATAGTAATAACGATCGAAAATTTGGGATAAATAAATGTAACAACATCCATCCGATCGGGCATTCTGTGCATTTCTACCACCTTAATTATTGAGATCGATTATCGCCAAAACGAGTTACCCCATGACATCAAGTATTCAAACACAAAGTCAGGACACCCTGCTATCGAGTCTGGCTGGTCGCGAGGCTTGCCATTTTAACCGCGCCAAATTCTTTCACTTTGACGTAGCACAGGGAAAAATTGAAGACTATCACCATCAGCGCAATTTATTGGTTGGGGAAGACTTCATCGTGTCGCTGTTAAAGGGGCTAGAGCATGAAGTTGGAGAATCAGCCGGATGGCTGTGCTATCAGATTGGTTTTGACTGGGGAAAGCAGGATGCTGTGCTGTTCCAATCCTGGTTCAAGGAATTTTACAACTTGACTCTGCGAACATCTAACCTTGCTTTCGCGATGGAAACGTGGTGGTGGCCCTATACAACCCAGGGCTGGGGTACTTGGTCGCCTAATCTCAGTCCTCAGGAAAGTGGTTTCTTTTATGTGGATTTGTATGATTCGGCAGTAGCCAAATCGCTCGGATATGTGGGCAAACCAGTTTGTCATCTGTATTCAGGGTTACTAGCTGGCTTTTTTAGTGCAGTACTCAAACAAAATCTTTGCAGTACAGAAATCCAATGCTATGCAATGGGTAATGATTTTTGCCGATTTTTGGTCGGTTCCGAACAACGCATTCAAGCTGCCGAATTCTGGATTACTTCTGGGGCTAATGCTACTGAAATTATCGATCGCTTTGAAGCTGGAGAAGTCGCCCCAGAGCCAGAGCTATTTAGTAAATTAGATGCAGTATGAACCGCAAACATAGTAAGTTAAAAAGAAATCCATTAGTCCGGTTGATTCGAGCGATCTTTAGATTGGTACGTGTCATATTTAGAGCAAAAAAAGTTCGATCGATATCTATTCCTAGCGATAATTATATTGAAGATCGCACTTTTGACACCTTAGCCAGGCAAGAATTAGAAAATTTTGACCGAGATGGATTAATTACAGTTGGCGATCTACTAGCACAGGTCAAATGGCAGTCACCCCAGACAAGTATTCAAGAATTCTCAGAAAACAGTCGGACTATACAATCTCACGATGTTTCTAGAAATTAAAGATTTAAGCTAAAAATCAGGGTGCATACCTTAGCAAAATATCTAGATTAGTTGAATTTTATTCAGATAGAGTTAAAACATGATTACATTATTAGAAACATTACTTGAAGGGGCAGAAGGCTCTTATGCCAGTACGCAGGATCTCCGAAACTTGGAGCATGTCATGTCTTCTTGGTCAGAGCGCAAAGAGGCTTACTTAGCAGTGCAAGCTAACGAAAAATCGATTATCGATCGCGCGATGGCAATGGTGCAGCAAGGCAAACCCGTTCAAAACAATCCTGTTACCATCGAGTATTGTCGCCGCGATCTAACTCTGGCTCTGAGATATTACGCTCTCGGAATGCTCATGCAAGATGAAGAGATGTTAAAAGAGCGGTTTCTGTACTGGCAGAAAAATGTGCTGAAAGCGATGGGTTTGCACCATTTTCAAGGGGTTAAGTTTATATTGGAATCAATTTATATCGAGCTACCACAAAAGCAAGCGAATTTATTTCAACCCTACTTTAAACTCGGTCACGATCTAATTATGTCCAATTAAAGTCACCTGTAAAAATATCAAAGTACCTCCCGATCCATAGTCCCTATTCTATTTATGACCCAACCTACGATTCCCATTCCGACGAATTGCTTTAATCCCAAAAGCTATGTCAAATCCGAGCCAGCTTCGGGATTATTGGCGACACGACATGGCGATCGCTTAATTGCCGTACCGGAACTACTATTACGCAGTATCCCTAGAATCTTGCGTGTAGAAGCGGGTGAAGCTTCCTATTTAGCCTTGTATACCTTTGGCGATAATTGGGGCAAAACTTTTGGCAGTCGGATGATGCAGGATTTGGTTAAATATTATCGCCAGCCGATCTTAGAAACGATCGCGACGGAATTTTTTGCTAACGTCGAAGCAGCTTGGGCAGTTCACGGTTTAGGCAAACCCTCGATCGATTTTAGTTTAGCCGATCGGGGACTTTTGGTAGTGACGATCGCCAATTCTGGGATCGCTAACGGTCAAACTGTTGAAAATAATCCTACCTACCGTTCTTTTAGTCTAGAGGCTGGGTTTCTCGCGGGTTGGTTTTCCAATCTCACGGGTGAGGATCTGGGAGCTTGTGCCAGTAATTGGAGTGAAGCTCCGATCTCCATGCAGTTTTTAGTAGGTAGCAAAATTCACATCGAATCGATCGAACGCTCTCACCTCGAACAGGGAATGCTTACTCCCGACAGTCTCAATTCATTATAAATACCTACCAACTCTATGTCTGTAACCGTGCTGTTTTTGCCCGATCGAATCACTGTCACGGCTGAACCAGGTGAGCGATTGCTCAGTGTCGCCGCGCGGGCTGGAGTTTCAATTCCGACTAGTTGCCTCAGAGGTGCTTGTTATGTTTGTAAAGTGGAAATTGAAGGGCAAGCCAATCCCGTTCGAGCCTGTCTGGAGACTGTACCGACCGAATTATTGACGATCGTTCATCGTTGTTCTACTACGGTTTAAGATCGGGACATTTTTACTCGATCGTTCAAGGCAGCTAAAACCCCCGCATTCATCGGTGGGGAGTGTCAAACCTGCTCCCGATCGATCGCTAAGGTGACGATCGAGAGTACAATGCGGGGTAGTACAAATGCGATCGTAAGTTAGATATGACGGGCAGACTGATAGTTTTAACTGGCCCTAGTGGGGTAGGCAAAGGGACATTACTCAAAGCTTTATTAGCAAGACATCCAGAACTATATTTATCGGTCTCTGCCACCACCAGATCGCCCCGTGAAGGTGAGGTAGAAGGCGTTCACTACTATTTCTATACCCGCGATCGATTTGACCGGATGATTGAGGCTGGAGCACTGCTGGAATGGGCGGAGTTTGCGGGTAATTATTACGGTACGCCGATCGATCCAGTGCGCTCTCAACTCGTGCAGGGTAAATCGATTATTCTCGAAATTGAGCTAGCTGGTGCCAGACAAGTTGCCAAAATTTTTCCTGACGCTGGGAGGATCTTTATCCTGCCGCCCGATCTGACGACGCTAGAAACTCGCATTCGAGAGCGTGGTACCGATAGTGCCGAAGCAATTATGCGTCGTTTAGAGCAAGCACAAGTAGAAATCGCCGCCCAGCATGAATTTGAATATCGGATTGTCAACGATGACTTTGAGACAGCTCTGGATGAATTAGATCGGTTAGTTACCCAGAAGAATTGATTTAAAGCCTCTCCCTTTTAGGGAGAAATTAAAAGAAACTATTCATTACTCCAATCCTCTACCTAAAAGGAAGAGGTCGCTGTCAACACTTCGACTACGCTCAGTGCAAGCTGTCAACTGTCAACTGTCAACTGAATGAAGAGTTAATCTTCCCAAGAGTCCAAATCTAGTGCAGGTGAACCACCGCGATCGAGCTGTCTAAACACGACCTTGAGTTGAAACCAGAGTAGGATCGCGATTAATACTGTCAACGGCAACGCGATACTATACGCCAGCCAAGTGGGAAATCCGAAGATCTCCAATCCAGCCGAGAGAAAGAAAATAATCCCCACGCAAATGCCGAAAAAGGGCAACCGTAAGCTGATATCGTCGCTGTTGGCAAGAATCACATTGTTCCGATCTGCCGACCAAGTTTTGACATTCCGTCGCAGAGTGCTATCGAAAGCTAGACCGCAAGTGATTCCAGCAAATAAACCAGCAAATAAAATGAAATATGGTGGATCTTGAGGAAAGTAATACATGAAAAGATAGGGGATAGAGAGTAGATGGGAAAATATGGGAATAAAATTCAAAGTCCCATTTCAACAATAATCTACGTTTAGACTCTTGGTTGAATTTTTGCGTGGGTTGGGAGTCCAAATTTCAAACATCGATCCAGCAAGCAAGAATTTAGCTCATGCCACCCAGGCGTTCTAGCGGCCAGAACCGGAAGCAGGCATGACCGATTATATTAGTTTTGGGTAAGAAGCCCCAAACATGGGAATCGTTGCTATTGTTGCGGTTGTCACCCATGACAAATAGTTGGTCTGGAGGTACGACCATCGGTGACATGCCATAATTAGGCGGTTCGGCGATATATGCTTCGGTTAATAGTTCTCGATCGACATATACACGACCATTTTTAACTTCGATCGTATTTCCAGGCAAGCCGATGACTCGCTTGATAAAAGCTTGATCCTCCAGGTAGCCCTGCTCTTGCAACTGGGGCGGCGGTGCAAAGACGACAATATCTCCGCGTTGGGGTAGATGGGTGTAGTAGGAGAGCTTTTCGACAATCAATCGATCGCCTACCTCCAAGGTTGGTAACATCGATTCTGAGGGGATATAGCGCGGTTCGGCGATATATGTCCGAATCACGACAGCCAATCCTAATGCCAGGATTAAGATTGTGATATTTTCGCCCCATTTTTGCCACCATTGCACCAGTAGGGGCTGAGGTGCTGTCGAGTCAGGGTTGGATTGCTCTGGTGGATTTGTCTTCATGCAGGAGGTTCTCAAGGCAAGCTAAAAGTATTGCTTCTATAGCAATCCTAAATGATTTGCGAAGTTAATTGATTTAGGATTGCTCAATCGGGGGATGATTTCTCTGTAGGGGTGCCCCTCGTGGGTCCCCTTAATCGATGCGGGGTAAGCACAAGGCATTACCCCTACAAAATTATTTGTGCGTTTCATACCTTAATTCAGCAACGCCGATAATTATCAATTATCAATTAAGCCAACGAGGTAGATTTAGACCAACAATCTCCTGCTACAAGCGTATGTAATTGCCAAGTTGGATCGATCGCGGGAAAATCAGTCCGGTAATGTCCGCCCCGACTTTCTGTTCGCATCAATGCACCAGTTAAGATCGATCGACCGATATCTAATAAATTTCGAGTTTCGCACCAGATACAGAGGTCTTGTTCGGATATTTGGGCTGGTAAAATCAGAGATTGGGGTGGTAAAAGTTGGGTAATTAGTTGGCTGATGGGTAAATTATTAAATTCTAATTGGAGCAGTTTAACTCGATCGATCGCCGTCTCCAGACTAGTTTGTTCGCGACAAATTCCGGCGGCTTGCCACATCAATCGCGGTAATTCTTGACGGATAGATTTGACTCGCTCTTCCCAAGATTCAGGATTTTTAGCTAGTAGATCTACCCAATTTACTTGCATATATGTAGTTGCAGCAGGATCGATCGC
>JAJAZF010000131.1 GCA_026785875.1 Chamaesiphon sp.
AAGGTAATTAATGAGGGGTTGGGCATCAAGCATGGGATGATTACCACCATCCATGACAATACCAATACCCAAACGATCGTCGATGCACCACATAAAGATTTGCGTCGCGCCAGAGCTACCAGTTTATCCCTAATTCCGACATCCACTGGATCGGCAACTGCGATCGGCTTAATTTACCCCGAACTCAACGGCAAACTCAATGGATTGGCGGTGCGGGTACCATTGCTCAATGCTTCACTGACAGATTGTGTATTTGAAGTAATGCGATCGACCACAGTAGCCGAAGTCAACAGCCTGCTCAAGACAGCTTCCGAGCAAGCACCGCTCAAAGACATTCTCGGCTATGAAGAACGTCCGCTGGTATCGATCGATTATAAGGACGACCCCCGCTCTGGGATTATTGACGCGCTCTCGACAATGGTAGTCAATGAGACTCAAGTCAAAATCTTGGTTTGGTATGACAACGAATGGGGCTACGCTAACCGGATGGTCGAACTCGCCCGCAAAGTTGCTCTGAGCATGAACTAGTAATTAATTCTAAGTTGTAAACTGCTTTACTATCCCTATTTTTGTATGGATTCTACTACAGCTTCTAGTGCCAATTTCAAGAACTATATCCTAGTTACACTAGCCTACTGGGGATTCACCCTGACCGATGGTGCCCTGCGAATGTTGGTGTTGCTCTACTTTTACCAGATTGGCTATACGCCGATCCAGATTGCCTCGCTGTTCCTGTTCTATGAAGTTTTTGGCGTAGTTACCAACTTTTTGGGCGGTTGGATTGGTTCCCAATTTGGGCTGAAGGTCACACTTTACACGGGGATTGGACTACAGATTTTGTCTCTAGTCATTTTGTCTTTTCTCGATCCGAGTTGGACACAGTGGATTGCCGTACCTTATGTAATGTTTGCCCAGGCATTTTCAGGGATTGCCAAAGACTTGACCAAGATGAGTTCCAAGAGTGCAATTCGGCTGGTGGTACCTCAAGATGCCCAGTCATCCCTATTCAAATGGGTAGCAGTACTAACGGGTTCTAAGAATGCGCTCAAAGGGGTGGGCTTCTTTCTAGGTAGTGCTCTGCTAGCTTCGGTAGGGTTCATTCATGCGCTCTGGATCATGGCAGGTGGACTGTCATTAATTATGTTCTCTGGGCTATGGCTGCCTAAAGGGATGGGCAAAATCAAGAAAAAGGTCAAATTTAGCCAACTTTTTTCTAAGAGCCGCGAAATCAATATTCTCTCTGCTGCCAGGTTTTTTCTATTTGGCTCTAGAGATGTCTGGTTCGTCGTGGGTTTGCCAGTCTTTTTACGGGGACAATTGGGCTGGTCTTTCGCTCAGGTGGGAGGCTTCTTGGCTTGTTGGGTGATTGGTTACGGGATGATTCAATTTTCAGCTCCAGCCCTGCTCAAAAGATTTGGATCTGGTCAGCCACCAGGAGCGAAAACGATCCAATTTTGGACATTTACACTAGTTGCAGTACCAGGGGCGATCGCATTAGCTCTTCAACTGAATGTGCCGCCAAATACTGCTATTGTGGGCGGATTAACGATCTTTGGCGTGGTGTTCGCCTTTAATTCAGCGGTGCATTCCTACTTAGTTTTGGCATTTACCGACGATGACAAGGTGGCGTTGAATGTTGGGTTTTACTATATGGCAAACTCTGGCGGTCGGCTGATTGGGACGGTATTATCGGGCTTAGTTTATCAGTTTTATGGACTGGTGGGCTGTCTGTGGACATCAGCGTTCTTTGTCTTGGCAGCAGCATTGGTGACACTGAAGCTTCCCGATCCGCAACCGAGTAAAGCGATCGCTTGGAAAGCTGGCGACGGTGATTAGTCTTTCGATACCAGTCGATTGTTGGCATCGCTCCATTGAATAATCGAGATTTTTTGAAACGAGCGACACATATATTTTACAATCGGTAAGGAACTGAGAATGATGAATACAATCGAGCTAAAATTGAAAGCATGTTAAATACCTGTGAGCTAGCTGTTAACGGAACTTTAATGCGAGGATTAGAATTAAATGATAATCTCCAACAGGTTGGAGCAGTATTTATCCAAGAAACTTTAACAGCACCAGTTTACCGTTTGTGGTCGATTGGCGATCGTCATCCAGCGATGATGAGGGTAAGTGAGGGAGGAAAATCGATCGCCTTAGAAATCTGGTCTTTACCCTTAGTTGGACTAGCTCAAATCCTCCAACAAGAACCCGCTGGTTTATGTATTGGTAAGATTAAATTAGCAGACAATCACGAATTATTAGGCGTTCTCGGCGAATCTTTTTTGTGTGAAGGAAAGCAAGAAATTACTAATTTTGGTGGTTGGCGTAATTATATTAAATCTTTAAGAGAATCTAAGAGTAATTTGCTGTAGGAATAATCCCTGCAATCTAAATTTGTACCGAGCCTCAACTTTCTGTACCATATTGACGGAGTAACACCATCAATTCATCGCGATAAT
>JAJAZF010000132.1 GCA_026785875.1 Chamaesiphon sp.
ACCGCAGCTTGGAGGATGGATGATAGTTCTAGCGACTGACTAATCTTCACGGCGATCCTCGCGACCACTTCTCGCTGTTGAAGCTGGGCATCGATTCGGGCTTTGAGCTGGCGGTCGTTGAGGGTATTGACTACGGTATTTACTAGCTGCTCAGGTGTGAGTCGCCCTTTGACAACATAGTCTTTTACACCATGTTTCATCGCCTCTACAGCAATCTTCTCGCTACCGTTACCCGTCACCATAATCACCGAGGGCATTGTCTCTAGTCGATCGCTCGCTTGGCGCAGAAATTGCAGCCCATCTGACTTGGTAAGTAGATAGTCTAGCAAAATCAGATCGGGGCAATCTTTAATGCACATCTCTAAGGCTTCCTCCGCCGACTCACATTCTCGGATCTGACAATCCAAGTTTGGGGCAGATGCCAAGCATTCACGATAAAGTTCACGATTGTCTTGTGAATCTTCGACGATTAAAATCTTACATTCGGTTCGTTCGGTGTAGGTGGACATAGGTAACTTTAGATGTGGAGATTGAAGAACTTATGTAGTTACTGGTATTCATTGGTGTTGGCGGATGCTTGCAGTGGCACCATGTGGTCATTGCCCAATCTTATTGAAATTTGTGATCTCCGCTAATGTACCATACCCGCTCGGCGAGGATCGGCAAGATTTTTGGGCGATAAAATCTCTTGTAACGTGTCTCCATCAGCAGTTAGAGTGCGATATCAGTCAGCAAACTTTTACTAATTAACATTATTTCTTTACGATCTCTCCAGCTTTCAAGATTTGCATTTGGATAGAGAAAATAACTAGATTCTTTCTTAACCAGCAGAGAATTCGGTCGTCGGGGATATCGCTCGATCGACAGAGGGAAAACTACCGATCGACATCTATTGTAGGTAGTTATGAATGTAGTTAAAATTTAGCAGCATTTACGGTGTTAAATCAGTCAGTTAGATTGCCTAAAACTCTGTTGTGTGTTAGTGATTTATCAACTATTCTAGTCTAAGTATTTGGCATGTTTGGCAAAAAATCAATCTTCCAAATTACCAACTGTCAATTCACACTTTGATGCCTTTTTACACATTATCCTTTACTTCAATTTAAGCGAGGAGTTATGAAAAAGATCGGTTCGTTGTTAGCTTCACTAATTGGATTTGCCCTTTTACTTAGTTCCTGTGCGCCAGGTGGCACAGGTGGCACAGGTACTGGTACGGATGGCACAGGCACAGGTACTAGTCCAGGCATGAGTCCAGGCATGAGTCCAGGTATGAGTCCAACAACTAGCCCCACAACTAGTCCCACAACTAGTCCCACAACTAGTCCTTAAACCAACTCGGATCGAGTGCTACTATACTTGCGCTGGAGATCGTCACGTCTGACAGTAAAAAATCGATTAGTCTTTATTAAAGCAAAAAAAAGCTCCACAGAGGACTAAATAAAAAATAAAAATCGATAGCCAAGTAAATTCCTTCAATGAGATTTATTTCATTCGATCCAACTAAATCTATGATCCAAGAGCATCAGATTATGAGCGCGATCCGCAAGGGTCAATTAAAAGATCTAGATCGGGGAGATGTCTGATGATATCTCCCTTTTTTACTTGAATCTGTGGAATTGTTACTTAATTAAATTATTCATAAACATAATTTAATCTGGCTTAACTCTTAGAGCCTCAATCCTTTTGGTATCTACCAAAAGATAGAACTTAAATATTAATATCTTGTGTAGAGTGATCAAGCGTGTAAAGGTAACTTTTTTGAGGATATTGGTAAGCAGCCTGTCCATCTAAAGTCAGCCGATGCGAACTAATTAGACCTAAAAAAGCACCTCAAAGGACTAACATGAGCGAACAAGATCGGGTAGATGAGCAAAGCAAAGATCGCAGCCTAGAGAACTATCGCGTAGCACCAGGTGCGAAATTAACCACGGATGAGGGTCATCCAATTAGTAACACAGATGATTCGCTCAAAGCGGGTGGGCGTGGTCCGACACTACTTGAAGATTTCCATTTCCAACAAAAGCTATCAGCATTCGATCGCGAGCGGATTCCCGAACGGGTAGTTCACGCGCGGGGTGCGGGCGCACACGGTTACTTCCAGCCTTACGAATCGATGGCAGAATTGACCAAGGCTAAGTTTTTGGGAGATCCATCTACGAAAACGCCCGTGTTCGTGCGGTTTTCCATTGTCGTTGGTTCGCGCGGTGCTGCTGACGCTGTGCGGGATGTACGCGGCTTCGCAGTGAAGTTTTACACTGAAGATGGGAACTATGATATCGTCGGTAACAATATGCCCGTATTCTTTATTCAGGATGCGATCAAGTTTCCAGACCTGGTTCATGCGATCAAACCAGAGCCAGATAACGAGATGCCCCAGGCTTCTAGCGCACATCCGAGTTTCTGGGACTTTATTTCGCTGATACCGGAATCAATGCACATGATTATGTGGTTGCTATCCGATCGGGCATTGCCCCGAAATTTTAGCACGATGCAGGGTTTTGGCGTTCACACTTTCCGCTGGGTAAATGCCGAAGGTAAGTCGCACTTTGTGAAGTACCACTGGAAACCACTGGCTGGGGTACACTCCAATGTATTTGATGAAGCCCAAAAGATCGCTGGCAAAGATCCTGACTTTCAGCGTCGGACATTGTGGGAATCGATCGACAAAGGCATTTTCCCAGAGTACGAGCTAGGGGTACAAATCATCGCCGAAGAAGACGAACTGAACTTCGACTTCGATATTTTGGACTCTACTAAAATTATTCCTGAAGAACTAGTTCCAGTCCGACCGATCGGTAAAATGGTGCTTAACCGCAACCCTGACAACTTCTTTGCCGAAACAGAGCAAGTTGCCTATCAACCATCAAATGTGGTACCAGGGATTGACTTTAGCGACGATCCACTATTGCAAGGTCGTCTGATGTCCTACCACGATACCCAACTGCATCGTTTAGGTAGCCCAAACTTCGTTCATCTACCCATCAACCGTCCCGTCTGCCCGTTTAGCAATAACAATCAAGACGGACGGATGCAGATGGACATCAAAACCAGCCGCGTTAATTACTCGCCTAATTCGCTCGGCGATAATCTCCCCGCGCCAGTCGCTGAAGCCGACGGCGGTTTTGTCACCTTCCCAGAGCGGGTAGAAGGGCACAAAATTCGCGAACGTAGTCCGAGTTTTGGCGAACACTTCAGCCAAGCAACACTATTCTGGAACAGCCTCTCAACTGGCGAAAAAGATCGCCTTGTCGAAGCCGCCCATTTTGAGTTGGGTAAAGTGCCCCAAGTAGAAGTAAAGCAGCGGATGCTCGATCGCTTTAACAAAGTTGATGGGGAATTGGCAAAACGCGTCGCCCTAGGTTTGGGGATGCCAGCACCAACCGAGCCAGCCACCCCAAATCACGGTCAAAAGTCAGCAGCTCTCAGCCAAGAAAATACCACTAAAACGGCGAAAGGTCGCATGGTGGCAATCCTAGCAGCAGATGGCGTAGACGGTGCTCAGATCGCTATGCTCAAGCATACCCTAAGTGCGATGCACGTCGGATCTGAGATCGTCTCGAAGTTTGGCAACATGATTAAGAGCGCAGATGGTGGCGAAATTGCCGTCGATAAGACCTTCTTAACTACTGCTTCGGTACTATATGATGCGGTCTATGTCCCTGGTGGGGCTGCCAGCATTGAGGCTCTAAAAGCGCATGGAGAAGCCCTGAACTTTATCCATGAAGCCTACAAGCACTTCAAACCGATCGCCGCCTCTGGTGAAGGGATGGATCTGTTGATGCAGTCGGATCTCAAAGGTATTGACTTGAGCCAGAAAAATGGCAAAGTCAGCGACGAACTGGGTGTTGTTACCAGTCGGGATGCTTCAGACATGGCGGCATTTGCCACCGCCTTTATCGATGCAATTAAGGAGCACCGTTTCTGGCTCCGACCAGTTCCTGGAACTGCTTCTGTTGAAGCCAAAGCAATGGCACTAAATCCACCAGCAAGCGCAGTGTCAGCATAATCTAGCAGTCACTGGCGAATACAAAAACCCGACTTCTTCAAGAAGTCGGGTTTTTGTCGCTGCACTACCATCTCAAAATCTCTACCTTTTGTCCGATCGCATATCTAACTTATGAAGGATGTAAGACTGCTGGAGTTTGCATAATATTGTTGATAGCGATCGAACGCAAACTTAGTTAAGGAGCAGGGGTTTAAATCCCCCACCGTTCATGTGGATTGTGCTTGGTGCATTTTCATGGACGGTGAACCCGTCCGAAAAGGCATCCGCTTTTTAAGGTACTGGGCGGGAGATCCGTCCAATGGGGTCTAAATCCCCATCTTAAAAACCCAATTATCTGCTTGGTGCAACACATGCGGAGGGAACCTCCGCGTGATTGCATCCGCAATTATCAATTATCAATTATCAATTAAATTAAGGAGCGAGGAAGTCATGATAGATGAAACTGTGAGCAAAGACTCAACACTTGAACCCACCGAAAATACTGAGAAAACTGTAAAAAAACCCCTTCCCGAAGTCGATCCGACCGAGATTGAAGATCCCAGAGCGATATTTGCCGATAAGGATCGTTCATTCCTGGAATATGTGATGGTTGAAGGTGGTTTTGCCGATCCCTATGATGCCAGAGACTTCACTGAAGTTGTGTTTCGGATTATGCGGGACTTGATGACAACCGAAGCTGCTGACAGAGTTGCCTCAGAACTACATGAGGAAATGATGCCAACCGATGAAAAAGCCCTGCAAATGGAAGTCACCGATCTATGGAAGGATACCAATCCCCTCGTCGGCTTTCTCAGTCGGGTACGTCCACCTTGGCAAGGACCAGGTATTTTTAAGATTAATTCCGATCGCTTTTTCTTCCGTGCTGCAAATGAAAGTGGACTAGAAAGAAGTCCCGAGGATAAGGATAAAGAGCGCAAGCAAGCAGTCAAAGCTGTATTTACAGCTACAAAAAGGGAACTCTCCCCAGAGCGAATCGCGGAAATCGCTACTTGGTTGCCTGAAGATGGAGTCCGCGAACTCTGGGATCTAGCATAGCGGTTTCTAACGGCTTAGGTTGTAGGTATCAACTTGGGTTAGCTAATCAGGCGTTGCTGAATTAAAGTATGAAACGCACAAATAATTTTTGTAGGGGTAATGCCTTGTGCTTACCCCGCATCGATTAAGGGTACCAACAAGGGGCACCCCTACAGAGAAATTAGGCGTTGCTGAATTAAAGTATGAAACGCACAAATAGTTTTTGTAGGGGTAATGCCTTGTGCTTACCCCGCATCGATTAAGGGTACCCACTCATAGACACCCCTACAGAGAAATCATACCCCGATTCAGTAACGCCGCTAATCTGATGACTTACGAGTGGACGCAACCAGAGATTTAGTGCGATCGACTAATTTGCCAATCCCCACTGGCTTGAAGATATCGTGGAGCAGCACATAAAGGCAAGGGATGATAAACAGCGTCAGCATGGTGGCTAGAGTCAAACCAGAGAAGACGACAATCCCCAATGGTTGCAAGAATTCTGAGCCTTCGCCGATCCCTAGTGCGAGGGGAAATAGTCCGAGTACGGTGGTAACAGTAGTCATCAGAATCGGGCGGAGACGTTCGGGCGCGGCTGTGAGGATAGCTGTGAGTCGATCTAGTCCTTCTTCTTGGCGAATCTGGTTGGCGGTTTCCACCATGATGATCGCGTTATTGACGACGATACCGACGAGCAAGACGGCACCGACGACGACAGTAATCCCGATCGCAGTTTGGGTGACATATAAGCCCAATAATCCCCCGACGAGTGCCAATGGGACGGTCAAAATAATCACCAGGGGATCGATAATCGAGTTGTATTGGACTGCCATCACCACGAATACCAAAAAGGCTGCTAAACTGCCCAGAGATACCAGCGCACTTTGGAGTTCTTGATTGGTTTGTCCCGCATAGCTGGGTAATAGCGTCACCCCGTCGGGTAGATCCAGCGTCGAGACCACTTGCTGGACTTCGGTGAGGGCGGCACCCAGACTCGCTCCTTTGTTGAGGTTGCCAGCGATGATAAATACGGGGCGTTGGTTGATGCGTTGAATCTCACCTGGAGCCTGTCCCTCGGAAATCGTCGCCACATCGCCCAATCGCACCAAGGAATTATTATTGACAAATAGCGGGAGTTGTGCTAATTGGGAAGGCTGCTTGAGTAATGATTGATTCAACTGGACGCGGACATCTACTAGTCGCTCGTTCCGCTGTAGCTGAGTCGGCACCGAACCTTCGATCGCGGTTTGAATCGTGTTCCCGATCGCTTGAGTGGTCAGACCAAGGGCACTGGCACGTTCCCAATTGGGGCGAATTTGGATTTCAGGCTGGCGATCGTCAGCATCAGGACGGAAAGCAGATAATTTCACGCGATCGTCCAGTGCTGCCAATACTTGCCGCCCTGCTTGTCTGAGGACTTCAGCGTTTTGCCCCTGGAGGACGACATCGACTTCCGCCCCGCGTACTGGTGAATTATTTAAAATCAGACCGCGTACCGATCCGGCGGTCACTCGCACCCGAATTCCGGCTAAGTTGAGCCGATTTAGTTGCTTTGTGGTGCGTTCGGTGAATTCCTGCACGTCGCTACCTGACTTGAGGGTGACACTACCCGTACTACGGGAGGGGTTGGAAGATACCGTGTTGCCAAACAACGAACCGCCAGCGGTGGTAAACACATATTGGGTTTCTGGTTGTTTGAGCAGCACATCGTCCACTGCTGCCATCACGCGGCGATTGGTAGCTAGTGAGGTGCCAGCGGGAAATTGGACGAGGACATTTGCTTGTCCGGTACTGATGCGGGGGAGGATTTCTTGGGGAATCTGCCCCGCCATCAGGATGCCACTACCACCCAGGAGGACGAACGCTGTGACGACGACAATCGCGGGATACCGGATCGCTGTGGCTAAGATCTTGCCATACGATCGCGTCCCACCTTCAAGCCGCTGGTTGAATGCCCGTAAGATCCACAGCCGATGTAAGCCACTCGATCGCTCGATCGCGAATAACCGCGCTGACAACATGGGGACGACAGTGAGGGCGACAATTAGCGATGCCGCCACTGCGAAGCAGATCGTCAGAATTAGTTCGTTAAATAGTAAGGAAATGAAACCGCCAACCAGGATGAAAGGTAGTACCGAAACTAAGTTGGCAGCCGTAGAGGCAACGAGGGATGATTCTACTTCCTGACTACTAGCAACGACCGCCGCGATCGCTTGGGTGGCATAATCGTGGGGATTAGCACCATTCTGGCTGCGATCTAGTTTGAGGGTTTCGATCCGTTTGCTGACATTTTCGAGAATTACCACCGAAGTATCGATCGCTTGTCCGACACTGATTGCCAATCCCCCCAAACTAAAAATATTGAGTGAGAAACCACTTAACTTCATCACGATTGCGGCGGCTAAAGTACACAGCGGAATCGTCAGGGCGATAATAAATGTCTGCCGGAGGGAACCCAAAAAGATAAATACCGAAATCGCCGCCAACAGCGCACCAGATAGCCCAGAAGTAATCACATCTGCCAAAGAGTTGCGGATGAACACCGACTCATCTAACGTCGGCGTAATCGTCATATCCGCCGGAATCGCACCCGATCGTCTCAACTCCTCAATCCGCACTTTAACCGCCTCTACTACGGATACAGTATTAGCATCGGACTGTTTTTGGACGCTGATTTTGACGGCTTTGTTACGGTTGAGACTGACGAGCACCCGCTCTTCTTCGGTACCATCGGTGACTTGGGCAAAATCCCGCAGATAGACTTGCTGCGCTGGAGTTGGTTGGGTAGTTGTAGTGGTGGTATTTGGAGTGGAGTCGATCCCAGTCGTGGTACTGGCGATCGCTTGTCCCCCACTGACAAACGCCAGATCGCGAATCTCACTCGCATCTTGAAAGCGTCCCACGGCGCGGGTGAGGGGTTCGTTACTATCGCCGCGAATGCGTCCGCCCGAGACATCTTGATTGCGCTGGGTTAATTGCTCTAGAACAGTGGGTAAACCGATCCCCAGGGATTGGAGCCGATTGAGGTCGATATCGACGCGGACTTCTTCTTGCACGCCCCCAGAGACATCTGCTGAAGCCACCCCATCGACGGTACTCAGTTCGCGGGAGAGTTCTTCATCAGCAAAGATCCGTAAGTCTACATCCTGGAGCGAAGGCGCAGTCAGAGCCAGTTCATAGACGGGGAGCTGGGACGGATCGAATTTAAATAGACGGGGTTCTTCGATCGATTCGGGTAACTGGTTGCGGTTGCGGTTGAAGGCAGCGGTAGTATCGTTAAGGGCTTGGTCGATATTACTCCCAGGATTGAAGTAGAGGTCGAGGTTGACTTGTCCTTCGCGGGTTTGGGAGTAGATTTGGACAACGCCATCGGTGGTAGCGAGTGCTTCTTCTAAGGGGCGGGTGATTTCGTCGATCGCGACTTCTGGAGAGATACCTGGGGCTTCAAGGCGAACGCCGATCCGAGGATAGGTAATTGACGGGAGCAGATCGACGGGTAGTTGGGTGATGAAAAAGATACCCACGATGATGACGGTGAGGGTCAACATCAGGGTGCCGATATATTGGCGGATCGACAGGGTACTAAGGCTGAAGCCCGAGGAGGGAGGGTTTTGCATCGATTAGTATAGGGTGAGGAAATAGCTGTTTCGATGTTCCGGCTCCTTTCTAAAGAAGAGCCTACGGCAGATGACTGACTTAGGCTGAGATGGTGTTACCCCCCCAACCCCCCTTATCAAGGGGAGGCTCTTCTTGCTCCCTCCCCTAGATCGGGGAATTTTCTTGCTCCCTCCCCTTGCTAAGGGGAGGGCTGGGGTGGGGTAAAAGACTACGCAACAACTCAAATAACCCACAAGAGCATCACTTAGCCGACAAAATGCTCAATCGCACCGCTTCCCCATCTTTGAGCGGTCTACCAGCGCGGGAGACATAGCGTTCGCCAGGAGCCAGCCCCGAGAGAATTTGGACTTTGCCATCGAGTTGTTGACCTAGAGCTACAGATCGAGCCGTAACTTGTGACTGTTCGCCTTGGCGGACGACTACAAATAACGTCCCTTTAGTACGAGCTGGTGGGGCGATCGGATTGGGATTGGCACTACTTGGTGTAGGTTTGGCATTGGCTCCGCCAGCGGGGGGCGGATTGTCTTGCAGAGCCGAGAGGGGAATGACGACTCGATCGACTGTCGGTTGCGTCAGGCTCACCCGTGCGAGTAAGCCGCTCCCAATTCTGCCAGTCGGATTGGGAATCGTCATTTCGACGGGTACTAGCCGCGAAGTGGGATTAGCCGCAGGGGAAACCCGTGTCACCTTACCGACAAATTGCTGGTTGGGAAAAGCATCCAACCGCACCTTGGCAGCTCCACCCACTCGCACTTGTGCCAAATCGAGTTCCGAAACTTGCACATTTACCTTGGCTTGACTAAAGTCGCCCAACCGGAGCAATTCATTGCCAACCTGGACGACGTTGCCCACTTCGGTCGATCGCGTCAATACCACCCCAGACAGAGGTGATTTGAGTACTGCATACGATCGTCGCGCTTGCTGCTGGGCGAGTACTGCCTGTTGCGCCCCAATCCGACCGTTGGCGACAACGATCGCCTGTTGCTGGGAGCGCACCTTTTGTTGAGCCGATCTTAATACCTGCGCTGCTGTGTTTGCTAAGGTCCGCGATTGCTGTGATTGTTGGGCTGATACAGCTCCCGCTTTGGCAAGACCATCATTGCGATTTGCATCAAACTGAGCTTGTTGAAGTTCTAGCCGCGCCTGTTCTACCTGAATTCTGGCATCACTTACCTGCGTCTGAAGTTGACTGATTTCTGTGCGCCGCGATGCCAATTCGGCCTCAGCTTCGGCTGTCGTCGCACTCAACAGCGCATCATCGATTTCTGCTAAAGTCTGACCCTGCTTGACGCGATCGCCCACATCCACATTTAATTTCTGGAGTTGACCCTCTGCCTGAGCGCGAATCGCCACCTCCTGCAAGGGTTGAGTCGTGCCTGTATATTCTCGAATCGATTGTAAGGGAGCGATGGTCGCGATCGCCACATCCACAGCCGCCGCCTGACTC
>JAJAZF010000133.1 GCA_026785875.1 Chamaesiphon sp.
AGTCCCATCGTTAAAAGCCTCAATCATATGAACAGACCGATCGGAATTGACCTTTTTGCTGGTGCTGGAGGGATGTCTCTAGGTTTTGAGCAGGCTGGTTTTGATATTGTGGCAGCAGTAGAAATAGATCCGATTCATTGTGCAACGCATGAGTATAACTTTCCTGAAGCCGCAACGATTTGTGCTAGTGTCATCGATCTCTCTGGTGCTGAAATCCGCCGCAGAGCTACATTAGGGGATAAAGATATCGATGTGGTTTTTGGCGGTGCGCCCTGTCAGGGTTTCTCCCTGATGGGTAAACGAGTCTTTGACGATCCACGGAATCAGCTAGTATTTCATTACGTGCGAATTGTCCGAGAATTAAACCCTAAATATTGTGTGTTTGAAAATGTTAAAGGTTTAACTCTTGGTAAACACGCTCAGTTTCTAGATGAGTTAATCGCCGCGTTAGGGGATGCTGGTTATGATGTTCTAACACCATATCGAGTATTAAATGCCGCCGATTATGGTGTACCCCAGGATCGGCGACGGTTATTTTTAGTAGGTACGCGGAAGGGTTTGAAATTGCCTAACTATCCAGAACCAAAGCATAGTAGAATCACGGTTCAGGATGCGATCGGCGATTTACCAAATGCTGATAGTTTCGATCTACTTAACCACACAGATAGTGTCTCATTCAAATGGGAAACAACTAGCCTTTATGCCAGAAAATTAAGGGGGTTCGATGCCGATCCTGATGATTATAGCCATCCGCGCAAGTTTTCGATCGATCTCCTGACATGTAGTTCGCGTACCGAACATACTAAATCTTCTCGCACTCGATTTGAAGCTACGCTCCCAGGTAAAACCGAATCAATCAGTCGATTTCGCAAGCTAGAACCTAATGGTATTTGCAATACATTACGGGCTGGTACTGATAGTGCTAGAGGCGCACATACATCACCCCGTCCAATTCATCCCTTTTTTGCCAGAGTAATTACAGTCAGGGAAGCTGCTCGGTTACATTCTTATCCTGACTGGTTCCGTCTTCATTCCACAAAATGGCATGGATGTCGTCAAATTGGAAATAGTGTGCCGCCACTATTGGCAAGAGCTGTTGCTAGTGAACTTTTAAAAGCACAAGAAATCAAACCTTCAAAGCCTAAAAAAGCTCTCGATCTGGGTGAAAATCGGTTGTTATCTTTGGATATGAGTAATGCCTCGACGTATTTTAAAGTACCACGAGATACTATTGGACAGAGAACACGCAAAATATCAGTAAGGGAAGAAAGTTTAAAGGAAGAAGTACATGCCTAAATAAAAAGAGGGAAAGCCTAATCGCTACGAGAGGATAATTATAGAGAAAGTATCACTGAATTTGAGTTGATTAGAGATAAACTTGAGAGTCTCAACCCTAGTGCGTTACTGCTGGTGCTGACAGTAATAGACATGTGATGTGAGTAAAACCACTGCGCGATTGGGTACACTATGTTTAGTGGATCTAAGCTTGGATGTATACGACGATTGAATCTAAAAAACTACTAACTAATCCGATCGGAATATATGGCTACGAATTTTGAAGTGCGTTTGCTGCTGGTGCTGTGGGATCTAGGTGGTACTTCTGTACGCAAAGGCGAAGTGAATAATCGATTTAGCGGCAAAGGATCTCAAGCGAATGCTGCTTGTGCTAGTCTGCTCAAAATTGGCGCGATTGAATCTTCAGAAAAGGGTCGCTTGTTGACGTTGACTAGTTCTGGCAAAATGTTACTGAGCCGATCGCTAGCAGGAGATGACTTTAAATTTGAAGCTCAAATCGGTGCAAAGATGGCGAATACATTGCTAAAGTGGTTAAAATATCAGCCGTCAGTGGGTAGCTCGGCAACACAACAGTCACAGGATGAATTGGTTAGTAAAGCTATCGATTCTTATGAAATGTTTAAATCGATAGCTTTAGAAACTTACCATCGATTGAATCGAGATTTCAATCTCGATGATTTGGTGCCGATCTATCGAATTCGCCGAGACATTGGAGATCGACTAAAGCGTCAGGATTTCAATCTTTGGCTCTTACAAATGCAAGCTGACGATATATTCCAACTGCAAGGGGGTAGCGTATCAGATGGAGACGCACAGAAAATAGAAGATTCGATTACAACTGAATTGAGTGGCTTACGTTGCTACGCAACTCTTCTGAATACCTAAGCAATCCGAGCAATTAACTACTTTAAAAATCGCCACTCACACCCCCGATCGACTTTTATGTCAAACGATGCGCTACAAGAACTAATTCAAAACAATAATCCTTTCGCCGAATACACGATCCGAACTCAGGATATTTGGGGCAAAGAGTTTCTAGATGAACCATCTTTAAACTCTCACGCTTCTGATGCGGTTTTTAGGTGTATTGAACAACTGGAAAACCGCCAAATTAACGTGATGGGCATCACGTTGAGGGCAGAGAAAGGGGTTGGCAAAAGTCACATTATTAGCAGAATTAGGCATCGCCTCCAAGAAGGTGGTAATGCTCTGTTTGTATACATGGGCAACTACGGGAACCTCAATGATATCCGTTCGGAGTTTTTAAAAAATTTAGCGACTAGCTTAAAACAGACTGGTAGCAAGAACGTTAGCCAATGGCAGGAATTAGCTACCGATATATTAAATGATGTCTATCAAAAAAAACATCCTCCTCAAGACTTTATTCGGGTATTTTCTTTAAAAATACCCGAAAATCCCAATTTTATTAATGGACTAACGGAGAAAATTTGTACTGTTAAACCTGATATTAATAATCCGAGTATCATCCAAGCTATTTTATGGACTTTATCACCAGTTCATGCTAGTTTTGCGATTAACTGGCTTGCGGGTAATAACTTATCGCAAATTAAAGCAGATCAATTAGGTTTGCCAAACTCAAATCAAGAAGACCGGAGTATTGAATCATTCGATAATACCCGTGAGATTCTCAGTCTGATTAGTCAATATAAATCTACGATCGTTTGCTTCGATCAACTCGAAGGAGTTGAAATAAGTGATGCTGGATTTACCAAGGCACAAGTTGTGGCAAATTTTGGCATGGATTTATACAATAATATCCATCGTGGAGTGTTAGTAACAGCAGTTTATCGGGAGATTTGGACACAACAAATCAAAGCATTACCCTCTGCTGAAGCCGTAGTCGATCGAATCGGTCAACAAGTCATCGATCTTCATTTTATGAATGCGGATGGTGCTGTGGCTCTTGTCAAGCGACGGTTGGCAAATTTCTATCATCAATACCAAGTAACTCCACCAACTGAATTATATCCATTTGATGAATTGACTTTACGCGAAAAAGGGAAAGAAAAAGCCTCAGCGAGAGATGTTTTGCAATGGTGTCAAAAAAACTGGAATAGTGTACCAACAATAAATCCAGAAACTTCAGTTAAAACTGCTTATGAGAAAGAACTCAGTATTCTCAAGTCCGAAGATTTCATGGATGATAAAAACAAAATATCTAAAGCATTAACTTTTGGATTTGATAGCTTAGTTGGGAAAACATTAGCAGGTGTTACTGTTAATTCGATCGATCGCCATGTTTTACCAAAAGCAACAAATCGGAATCATATTGATTTCCGCATCCTATGTACGGAAAACTGTCGAGATGTCAAAATAGGTGTTGCGATCGTTCAATATCCGACAGGTAATGGGATTCAAGCTGGATTGAGTCGCTTGGTAAAATATCAGGAGTTCGATTTAACTAGAGGCTGTCTCTTGCGCTCTAAAGAGATTTCTTCCAGCGCGAAAAAGGCACACGATCTAGTTAGTAAATTATTGAACGAGTTAGGCGGTGAATGGCCGCCACTGAAAATTGCCGATCTAAAGCCGCTAATTGCCATCCATTCGGTCTTTGAATCTCAAGCAGATTACGATCTAACCGAATCCGACATTCGTAAATTCATCGAGGATACAGGTTTAGCTTGTGAAAATTTATTATTACTAGATATTTTGAGCGATCCTTCCGGTCAAATTCCTGACGATCTCGTGAAGGAAGATGAGGAATTTATTAGTCCAGAAGTAGCTGATATTGTTGACACAAGCCGAGATAGTGAGGGATTAGATCTGGTTGCTAGTATATGAACAAATTTAACACTATTAAATTATCCACTCTACTTTGTTTACCAGCCCCTGATGTTAAGGCATTGGGCGCAGGTAGATCGATTTGGGCAATCTCATCACTATTCATTCGTTCCGGTCAAAAGTTCTTACTCTGCCCAACAGAAATAAGCGATGGCGATGATGTAGAGCATTGTTATCGCTCCAGATTCCAGTCAGAAGCAACAATTGCCTTTGATACATTAGAGTACGATTTACCAGAAATAGAGTATTGGGCAAGCTGTGAAAACTGTAAGATCGTTAACTCCCTGGAGCAAGTAACAGCGATCGAATCTTTATCGATCTGGAACAAAGATTGGTTATCTGAAAAAATCAGGACTAATGGTAAAATATTTTTGACGACTTTACGTACTTATAATTTAACATCTATATTTACATTGCCAGGTGAAATTGAATATCAAACAAAAATCGGGAAATTCGTATCGCTGGGATCTGATGCTCAGACTTTAGATTCTACTCCTATTTTAGCCGATCGAGCTTTCAGCCGCCGTCAGCAGCAGCTAGAAAAATTTACCCCGCCAGCATATCCTGCACTCGAATTATTGCAAAGTCAAATTGCCCAGCTAGCTATAAATAATCCTATTGCAAATCTGTTCAACTGCGACCTGCAAATTTTCTTAGAATGGCAACAACCGCTCCTAAATAGTCAATTAGATAGCGATTGGATCGGGCAAATAAATATTGTTGGCAATTCTAGCGATGGTAACGAATTTGAGAAACTAGTACGCCAGAGCTTTATCTATCTGGGGTTTGACAACTCTCTCAATAATATTAAAGCTAGTTTAGATCCAAATGCAACTGGTGGAGCTGGTGGCATCGATATATATTGTGATTCACCATTTTCGCTAGTGGGTGAATGCAAGGCTAGTAAACATGAAAGTGTTCCCAATAGTGTCTCTGCTCAACTGATTCACCTGGGGAATACCCACTTAGGAAAAGATCTATTCGATCGATCGGTAAAAATCATTTTTGCTGCGGGGAAATTGACTAAAGATGCCGCACAAGCAGCAATTCAAAACCAGATTAATATCATGACTCCGACAACGCTCCAACGACTAGTTACCTTTAAGTCACAATATCCTGGTGCAGTCAATCTACACGAACTAGAAAAATGCTTGAGACAGGAATCATTCGGGCAAGATGCAGATCATAAAGTTAATCAGTTTATCGATCGACTCGAACAAGAAATTAAAACTAGATCTCACATAGTATCTATCCTCAAAAACTACTTAGATTCTCAGCAAATCCCAGAAATCGGCGTTGAGAAACTACATGGAGCTTATAGCGTATCTCCACAGCAACAGAAGTATTCAGAACAAGAACTATATAACATTTTGCTCGAACTATCTTCTCCCCTGAGTGGCTACTTAGCCAGAAACCGAGGTCAAGATTGGAAAAGCGATCGATTTTACTTTCTTCGGGATCTTCTACTAGCTTAGTTTTAATAATCGACACGCCACTCAGATTCTGGAATTCGCTGATAGATACTATTGTCCCGTTTCATCATGTTGTAACCCACCATTTCCCGTCGGAGGGTGGCTGTATCCGAGTGAATGGGTTTAATAATCTGATTGAGTTCCTGTTCTGGGTAGAGTCGATCGAATGCTAAGGCTTTAAAGAACTGGAGGAGGGTAGTTAAGTTCTGTTCGCTGATAATTTCGATCTAATTAGATACACATCTAATTAGAAGTAGATCTAATTAGATCGAGCATGTCCAGCGATCGATTACCAGCCCCAGCTACCAGGGCTACCCTTAAATGGGCCGATAATATTTTTAGTCACCCAACCACCGTAGAACTCGCCTGGTTGCGGTGTCACGAGTTCGCCATCTACATAACAAGCGTCCATGAATTGGGCGTAGAAGGCTAAGTAATTGGCGATCGATCGAAAGTTCTCAGTCGGTGTTGGATAAGCCCATGCTGCATTTTCGAGGCGTTTATCCTTGACGATGACGTGGTAGTAGAGAGCATTTCCTTTCCATTCACAAAAAGAGCCGCGCGTAGTCGCTTGCAAGTACTGCATCTGAATATCTGCGGGTGGCAAATAATAAACGGGCGGGTGACTGGTTTCGAGGACGCGATAACCCGCAGTGGTATCGGCGATAGTTTCGCCATTGAAGACAATCTGAATTCGTTTATCGACTTTTTCTAGGCGTGGGGGGCGTGGATAGTCCCAGACTGATTCTTGCCCTGGTTGCGGTGGAATACGTTGAGGAGACATAAAGTTAGTCAAGATCGGCGAGTAGGGATGCGAATAATGGATCGTCTGGATTGACCCTAACACAACGACACCAGTGTACCAAATCGAGGTTTAATTCACGAGCCAGTTGCTGGAGCCGTTCGATCGATTTGTCATTGGCGGATATATTTGAATCTTGACCGATCGCAATTACCTGGACTTTGCCATCTGGAGCCACTCCATATACCGAAAAGTCATCATTCAATTGAAATGAGTAACCATTGGCAATTTGTGACTGTGAACCATGATAAGTGATACCTGTAGATTTGGCAGACACTTTCAGGATATTTGCGAGATGGGTTAAAGCAATATTACTGACAATCGGGATTTCTGGTTTTTTCCGAATGTGAATCGATCGCCAGCCACCGCCAGCAGTGGCGGTTTCATGAATCAATTGAATTTTGGCGATCTCCTTATCAACTTTATCGGCTAGCTGATGAGAAACTAATTCAAATTGCCGCCAATCATCTTCAGCAAGCGTTAATTCACTACCTGAAAGCGATCGGTTATTTACTTCTGGAACCACCGCACAGATCGATGGCAGACTGTAGAGAATATCGTCAGGATTGACTTGTTCGACACGACTAATCCATAAGATTAGGTACTTGGATTTTGTGTATTGGGCGCGAGTTTTTGGGCGAGCATTGAGCACGTTCCAGTCTGCACCGCTGAGGTTGATGATTGTGTCTCGTTCAAATGAATCTGGCAGATCGTTGGCTGGAATTTGAGTCACTCCCAGCGACTCATCAGTAGTATCATCAATGAATGTGACTTCGATATTTAAGCTGAATGATGTCATGATTTTGCAAATAAAT
>JAJAZF010000134.1 GCA_026785875.1 Chamaesiphon sp.
AGCCTCGCTCTTGAGTCCGCTCGAACATAAGAGCGAAGTCTACAATCATCGGTGGCGAAAGGACTTGTCTTCTTTCACGGTTGCCCTGGTAGAATAATTTTAGTGTGAGCTAGCGATGATATGACACGGTGGCAGATATTCTTACTTGGTATGTTGGCATTGTCTGGACTGGTAGCGACCAATCCCGATCGAGTTGCTTATGAAATCTATGCTGTCGATCGAGTGGGCGACCTCGCCAGAGACGAATGCAGCCGCGCTCCAGCCGGACTGGGGATTTTGATTCAGGAGCCGTGTCGGGCGGCGATCTACGCCTACAAGCCGCAAATTCGCCCCCTTCTAGCGGCTACTACCACTCGTCAGAATTGGCTCTTATTCAGTATCTATCGATCGGATATCTCAATTCCAGTGGTCAATTTTAATGCACAGGTGGAATCGATCGGGATCTTAAATAACTTCTTTACTTACAAGGCTCCGTAATTTAGATCGCACCCGCTTGGCAACAGGGGCGTTCAGTTCTCCCTTATAATGGTTGAGGGCGCAAATTGAGTGCTAATCAAAATCATGCCGGAGAATCCAAACAAACCGATTAGAATTGCGATCGTTGGCGATGTCCACGACCAATGGGAAGCTGCTGATGAGATCGCGCTTCAACATTTAAATGTAGATTTAGTATTATTAGTTGGCGACTTTGGCAATGAAGCCGTTGAATTAGTGGCTCGATTAGCCAACCTCAACCTGCCCAAAGCAGCGATTTTTGGCAATCATGATGCTTGGTATACTGCTAGCGATTGGGGGCGCAGTAAAAGTCCATATGACCCACTTGTAGAAGACCGCGTTCAGCAACAAACAGACTTACTTGGTGCTAGTTATGTTGGTTATGGCAAATTGGATTTTCCCGAACTCAATCTTTCAGTCGTCGGTAGTCGTCCATTTAGCTGGGGTGGGCCAAAGTGGAAATATAGTGACTTTTATGAAACCAGATATGGTGTAGATAGTTTTGCTGCATCGACTGAGCGGATTGTTGAGGTAGCGGGAAATGCTACTTGCGAACATCTCATCATCATCGGACACAATGGCCCGACTGGACTGGGCGAAGAAGCCGAATCGATCTGTGGTAAAGATTGGGGCGACACAATTGGCGGAGATTATGGCGATCCTGACTTAGCAGATGCGATCTCAATCTTGCAAGCTCAAGGAAAATCGATTCCGCTGGTGACATTCGGTCACATGCACCATCGACTCAGGCATACTAAAGAACGTCTGCGTCAGCCACTTGTCGTCGCTCCTGATGGGATAATTTATCTCAATGCGGCACGATGTCCTCGGATCGTTTCGACGATCGAACGTACTGTACGTAACTTTTCTCTAGTCACTATTGTGGATGGTAAAGTGGCTCAAGCTGGTTTAGTTTGGATAACCGAAGATTTTCAAGTAGGTTTAGAAGAAGTCTACTGGAAAAATGGTTCCGGCTCCAGAGATCTCGAAATCTCTACTTCACAGATTGTCTCATAACTTCAACTGTCGAAGCCTCTCATTTTCACTAATGCGTCTTTAACCGTAGTTGGTAATTGACGCATAATTTTACCCTTGTCTCGATCGACAGCCACCAACGTTACCATCCCAGTTAGATAAACAATCGCTCGATCGACTGACTGAATCTCATATTCCCACACCATCCGCACCCCCTCCATATCGATCGTCCGAGTCTTGACAATCGCCGACTCACCCATTTTCAAAGCACGGCGATAGCGAATTGACAGATCCACTACAGGTAAATCGCACCCCAGAGCCACCAGATCGGCAAAATCAATCCCGATCGATTTTAGACACTCTACCCGCGCCTCTTCCATCCAGGTAATGTAAGTGCCATGCCAAACAACGCCACCATAATCAGTATGATGGGGGTGAACCACGATCGGGTATTCAAACCAATTTGCTGACATGGCTTGATAACTCAATTTCTCAATCTCACTAGCTGGGGGAAATGGTTGGCGAATATCTGTAGTTTCGGACATAATTGGTAGCCTTATTGAGCGATGCGGACAAAGATGTTGTGCGTTATCTTAACTAAATATTAATATCTAGCTCCAACATGAATATACGTCGGATTGCCACACTTGTATGGGGGTTGATGATCATTGTAGCCAGCAATACGATCGTGATGATGCCGACTAGTGCTGCACCAGCTACAACTCAGAGCGAGATCGGGTTTACCACCCAACAACAGGAGATCGTCAAACAGCTCCAAACTGCGGATGTGGTATATCTGGGCGAAACTCACGACAGCGAGTGGGATCATCAGCAGCAGCTAGCAATTATTCAAGCATTATTTAAGCACAATTCCAAACTGGCGATCGGCATGGAAATGTTTCAACGTCCGGCGCAGCCAATCCTCGATCGCTATTTAGCAGGTAATATTACCGCCACAGAGTTACGTCAGCAGTCGGAATTCGATAAACGTTGGGGCTTTAAATGGGAATATTACGCGCCGATGCTCGAATTTGCCAAGGCTAACCGCTTACCACTAATCGCCCTAAATACACCTACCGAAATTACTCGCAAGGCTTCAAAACAAGGCTTAGAGGCTGTTTGAAAAGTCACAGAGTTAGTAAAAAAGCTTTCAGGGTATAAGCTGTAGATACTTAGTCACAGCACCCTGAAAGAGTAATGAGTAAAGCATACTCCAGTAACCTG
>JAJAZF010000135.1 GCA_026785875.1 Chamaesiphon sp.
TCTTGGTTTTGGATAGACGATATGTTGGTTACGACGTGTTAATGACAATGACCGTTTTACTGAGGAGCCGTGTAACGGGAAACTGTTAAGCACGGTTTTGGAGAGCAGTGGGGGTGGTGACACCTTCACTGACTTTAATTGACTGTGAGTTTGAGAGAATCTTGTTCAGAAAAACCAACAGCCCGCCACAAAACACTGCTGTAGTAAAAAATTACGTTGATGCCAACAAACTGTTGTAATATCGATAGACCGATGCCAATCCAAACAATCGGTAGTAGCCGACCATTTCGCCCCAAAAGGTCAGACAAGTTAGGCTTACGATCTTGACCGATGGTTTGCCGAATCTCGGCGATTTTTGACGACACATCACCACCCAACAGCTTGCTCAGAATAGTAGCCGCTTCCTGCTCTTGCCCACGAGCAACCAAGTAGCGAGGAGATTCAGGAATCATCAACACAGCTATGCCGTACATTACGGCTGGTAAAGCTTCTGTCAAAAACATCCAACGCCAAGCGGCGATCCCAAACCAAAAGGGTAGCTCTGCGGAACCTGCTGATACCGCAATAAAGTAGTCGATTAGTAAAGCCGTGAAGATTCCGGTGACGATCGCTAACTGTTGGAGCGATCCCAGCCTGCCGCGCATCTGAGCGGGCGAACATTCGGCAATATAAGCGGGCGCAATGACGCTAGCAACACCGACCGCAATGCCGCCCAGGAGTCGCCAAAAGATAAAATCCCAAATACCGATCGCAAAACCAGAGCCAATAGCACTAACGGCAAATAACCCTGCCGCGACTACCATTGCTTTGACTCGACCATAACGATCGGCAATCGGCCCGGCACTAAAAGCTCCTACGGCAGATCCCAGCAAAGCCAGCGAGACTGCCAACCCAGTGAGCCAACTACTGGCATTAAACGCCTTTGCTAGTGCTAAAATCGCGCCATTAATGATAGCTGTATCAAAACCAAACAAGAAGCCTCCGAGCGCGGCAGCTCCAGAAATTAAGACGGCATACGTGCCAGCCTTACGAGTTGTCTCAGGCATCGCTATATTTCTGCTCCACGGGGTGAACTAAACCTTATCAAATCTATGCAAGATCGAAATCAAGCGTTAGTTGGACAGGTTTGTCTAAAATTGCTGGGATCATCTCAGATGGTTGCGGTTGTGCGCGTTGTCGAATCTTGGCTGATTCTCCCACCAGTGAGTGCTTACCCGTACCGACAACCCCTGTCGGTGATATCTCAGCTTCACAACGCATTGCTTCTGCTCTAAACTTAGAATTAAGCCATCCTAACTTTAGAGCTTCGGTAACGGTTGTTCCAATCGAAACTAAATATCGAACGGTTCGCAAGATTAACGTCTTGCGAACTTCTGCATATTTCTGATAACGAGCAATCTCGTCATCAGAACCGCGATGCAGAATGTTCTTTGCGGCATTTTTATCAGCTTGTTCCACGACCCCTGTATAACAGGTAAAACGATCCCCATTCCGTTGACCTAATAACGTCCCCGTCTGAGAACACGTTTGCGACGTGTAAGCAGGATTGACCACAGAAAGAGTAGATCCTGTCTCCTTAGAAATAACCTCTAGAGAAGCTTGTAGCTCACCTTTCATCCACTGATTAAGCTTGCGATTGAGAGCCTTCGATTCATGCTTATTCTTAATGGGACTGGTGAGATCTTCGGCACAGATCTGAGTCGGTGAAGTGATCACTCTCCGTAAATCTTTGCGAATAAAATTCTTGATGGTCGCTTTTTCTTTAGCGAGGCGACGTGATTTGACTTTGTAGCCAAGATTGTTGGCGAGAATAGCTGCCGCCTTATCTGGATTGTTGCGCGACGTTTTGGGGGGAAGCTTCCCCCCAAAAGCTCGCTTGGCAGCATAGGAGCGCAGCCGATAGCGATTACGGTTAGTGCGGGTAATTCGCTTGGTTTTTTCGGTCATCATCTGACCTAATCCCGCTCCAATTTCATCTCCATTGCTTGTGAAAAAAGCTTCGGTGTATCCCTTATCTAAGCCAATCGATTCAGATGGATTAGCTACTCGCTTTGTCACTGTTCGCTTACGAATACAGTGAACTTCTAATTGCCCATATTCATTGCGAATCAATCTGATTTGACCAGATACAACATGACGACATTTTAATTTAAGGGTGATCCGTTTCCCCTTTGCCAACCCAGCAACTTGCAACTCAATGGTGTTTCGAGTTAGTCGCCGCGCAGAGTAACCCGCATTCTGATAAACAATCTGATTGCGAACAAATGTATGACCTCGCTGGTAATATTTGCGGAATTGTCGATGTAGCCAATTGTTAGAAGTTGGATCGGTGTTTAATAACTCAATTAATCTTTTTCGCTCCAAATCATCTTTTACCCGTTGGTAGATTGCCCGAACGATGAAGGTTTTAGCTGCTTCTTGTTGGGCTATAATCGCCTTGATTGCGTCATTAACCGACCATTCCCATAGTTTGGCTGGTAATCCAATTCCGCCAGGTGTCAAGACTGTGCGGATAATTGGATCGGCTTTCTTCCAATCCAAATTCCAACCGCACAAAGAACCGAGCTTGTTGTAGGTTATCGATCTAGGTGTGCCACACAACTGAGCAATTTGCGAGATTTGCGCCTCGTCGCCACAAAAAACAACAGGAATTACCTGCGTGAAAATCTCTTCAGTTGGTTGTTGTTGCTTACGTTTAGACATAAACTTGCTCGAATCTATGCCTAATTATATCATGCTTAGATTCAATTAGTCAATCCTCTAGATTAATAATCTTTTCCGCGCATTCGTGCATCGCTTGCATGGCTTTAAGATTACGTTTCGACCGCCTACCATACATTCTCGCTGACATCACAGTAATTACGGCTAGAACGTCTTCTACTAGCTCTTGTTCCGGTTCTAGAGTTATTGGTCGATTGAGGATAATCACTTCTGTACCATTGTTCTCACATAACGCAAAAATCAACTCTGAGCCAAATCGGAGCAGTCGATCTTTGTCCGTGATAATCAGTCGCTCTACTTCGTTGCGCTGAAGTAGGTCAACGAGCTTTAGCAGCCCACGCTTCCTGTAGTTAAGTCCAGAGCCAATATCCTTGAGAACATATACTGAGTCCCAGCTATGTTCTTGGCAGTATAGTTCTAGCACTCCGATCTGCCGTGCTAAATCATCTTTTTTATCTGGAGTGCTAACTCTTCCGTAAACGACCGTGTGCCGCAATGTTGAGTTGTCTACTTTGAGCAAGTCGGCAACTCTATATCTTCGATGCCCACCTTCAGTTCTTACTGCTTGAATTTTCCCTGCTTTCTCCCATCGCCGCAAGGTGTCGATGCTCACCCCTTTTAGTTTTGCAGCATCTCCAATCTGGAGTAAATCTTCTAATCTAGGCATAAAATAAATCTAAACAGCTATTCCTAGATTTAAGCAGATTTCAACCTATCTGTCCAACCGTTGTGTATTACTGGGATGTATTGGCTGACGCGCGCATTTTCTGAAGCATTTAAGCTGTAGGTAAATTCCAAACAGGAATGACCAACGGTCTGATCCAGGCGAGTTTCTTCAAGCTACACGGAATCAGCAATGGTCGAGAGCTGTATCTAAACGCAGCACAATCAGGCTAGTAATACACCGCATTTAGCAAGAAATACAGTTTAACGATCCAGGCGAAATCGTAACTTTTCTAAAGTCTTCAGGTAGGTTTTAACGTCTTTGCTAATGGTCTAATTGTACAAAACGTCAAGGGAGACTTCACTCTGTCAAATGGATGAATATTGGCGGTAACTTTAGTCGCATGAGTCGGTCCCTACATACTCCCGAACCTGTGAAAAATTAGACATCTAGTGTAGAGGTGAATGGCTTGCACTGAGCGAAGCCGAAGTGTGGATGGTGGATAGCTTGCACTGTTGGCGTTAGCCTTGCCCTTGGCAATGCGTAGTCGAAGTGTGGATGGTGAATCAATACTGTCTATTTCTTGAGTGGGAAGGGAGTAGCTTGGTTTGGTAATGTGGATATCGATTGGAGAGCGTCAAGCCCTAGATGCGGTAGTTCGGTCGATCGTCGGCTATAATCGTCTATAAATATTTGTAGAAATTAATAGATCTGTGGGACAGTACGAACGGTTGGTATTGATGGCAGAAGATGAACTCACTCAATACAGCAGTGATGCGCGAAAGATTGAGAAATTGCGCCGCAAGATCGGCTTGTCTGTAAATTTGGCGGAGCAGAAAGCAGTCAAAGCCACTCTGGAGCAAGAATTACCCACAGGTGGAATCGTTAAATTAGTTGAAACCCAACGCCAAACTGTTGCTCTACCTTTCTGGGGAATTGCGGGGTTGGGGTTGTTGTTTGCGATTTCGCTGAATCAGCCCCTGGATTATATTGCTGCGGTAGGTGGTACAGCCGCCGCGATTGCCATTCAGAAATGGGGCTGGAAGCTCTATGCCAAAAGGATTGTGTTAGATACCTTAATTGATATCGAAACCAAAATTAGTGAAATAAAACCAAAACCTTGAGTTAGGTTTTAGGTTTTAGGTTTTAGGCTTTAGGGAAAGAAACCTTGGTGGTGGGCAGTGCCCACCACCAAGGTTTCAGATAATATCGACCTAATAAATATTTGTGCTTACATGCTTATTTGTTATATTAATAATACATAAAGTATAGATAGCGGGCAGTACCCACCCTACTCTATCCAACTATATTAATAGTAATCATTAATTATCAATTATCAATTATCAATTATCAATTATCTAAATGAGCGATATCAAAATTGGCATCATTGGTGGTAGCGGACTTTACCAGATGTCCGCCTTAAATAATGTCCGAGAGGTAAGTATAGATACCCCGTTTGGCAAACCTTCTGACAATCTCATCGTCGGAAATTTAGAAGGGGTTGAAGTAGTATTCCTAGCACGACACGGACGAAATCATCATCTGACACCTTCGGAAGTTCCATATCGGGCAAATATCTATGCGATGAAACAAATCGGTGTTGAGTACCTGATTTCGGCATCGGCGGTAGGCTCTTTGCAAGCAGAAGTTAAACCGCTAGATTTAGTATTACCAGATCAATTCCTCGATCGAACTAAAAGTCGTGCAAGTACGTTTTTTGGTGAGGGAATTGTTGGACATATTGCCTTTGGCGACCCGATTTGTCACCAGTTATCAGGTATTTTATCAGACTCGATCGAATCTCTCAATCTCTCAGATATTACCTTACATAAAGGCGGTACTTATGTCTGTATGGAAGGACCAGCATTTTCGACTAAAGCCGAGTCAAATATGTATCGGATGCTCGGCGGGACGATTATTGGGATGACCAATTTACCTGAAGCA
>JAJAZF010000136.1 GCA_026785875.1 Chamaesiphon sp.
AACCACACCTGCTTGGTGTCTATGGCATAGTGGAACCACACCGATCCCTTCCCGAACTCGGAGGTGAAACGCTATTGCGGCGACGATAGTTGGGGGGTTGCCCCCTGTCAAAATAGCTCGATGCCAAGCTCAATATTTAACCAAAATGCTCCCCTCTCAATCGAGATTGGAGCATTTTGGTTCGTTTTTCAGCCGCAGATTACGCTTCGATCTGTTATTTTATGGGATTACGAGATTTATGACGATCGCATTACCGCTCCTTTAAAAGTTACACTTACAGTTGTGCCGATATCGACCTGACTATCAATTGACAGTTCGCCATGATGGCTCGTGACGATCGATTGGACAATCGCTAGTCCCAAGCCTGAGCCGCTACTAACGTCAGAAGGATTGGCTGTACGAGCTGGATCGACCCGATAAAACCTGTCGAATAAATGTGGAAGCGCGACATCGGGGATGCCGATCCCATTATCTTGAACTTGAACTTGTAGGTAGAATGTATTTTGGCGAATCAACTGTCTAAGTTGGACATTAATCTGCGATCGATGCTTGCTCTGCGATGGTGTGTACTGAATTGCATTGGTAAGCAGATTGGTAAATAGCCGCGCCAACCTGTCCCAATCGCCACTGATATTAAATACTTCGAGTTCGTAATGTTCTAATTGCACAATGGTTGCGGGGAGCGGATCGATAATCTCTAGTGTGAGGCTGATTCCCTTCGCTGTTGCGGCTAATTGCTGATCTTCAATCGTTTCCATCAGTAGTGCATCCAACGGTACGGGACTAAATTCAGGGGTGACGATACTGCTATCTTGGCGAGCGAGAAATAAGAGATCGTCAACCAATCTCCCCAAGCGACGAGTCAAGCGTTCGATCGTCTGAAGTTGTTGGCGTTGTTGAGGTTGCAGGGGTTCTTCGCTCAGTGCTACTTGAACATTAGTTTGAATTATGGCAATCGGGTTGCGGAGTTCGTGAGAAGCATCTGCGGTAAACTGTTTGAGCTGCTGGTAAGAAGCTTTGACAGGCTCGATCGCGATTCCAGATAGCAACCAGCCGATTGCTGCGACACTGGTAATTACTAGAGAAGTGCCTACCGCGAGATCGATAATTAATAACTCAGTCGGTTTGGTAACTTCAAACCATGGATGGCTGACTCTTAAAAAACCTACTAATATATTATTTCTATCGATCGGTGCTGTAATTTGCCTGAGAATACGGTTGTTTCTGACACGAACGGTTTCACCATCAAGATCGATCCCGACAGGAAGATTCAGCGGTTCTCTCAGCGTAGACCATAACAACTCTCCACCGAGATTAAACAATTCTAGATCGATGCGATCGTCATCCAGTCTGTCGGAATCATCCTGAAAACTCGCGCCAACATTAATCTTAAATTGACCGATCGCCCCTGGAGCGTCGATCTTGTCGATCGCGATCGATCGACTGACAACTTCGACAACATGATTTAAAGTATCATCGATCCGCTCGATCAAAGTACTCCGCACGTAGATATACATCCCACTAGCAAATATCAGCAACACAATCGCTGTGACAGTTGTATACCAAATTGCCAAACGGCGGCGGGTAGTTTGAAACATAATAGAGATAGGAGATAGGAGATGGGAGATCGATGATTAAATATTCAATATTTTAGCGATCTTGAAGATCTCAATTACTTGGTCAACTGCATTAGTTATCAAAATGAGGGATCTAGAGGATAAAATAAGTATCAAAGCTAGTCTACCTCCGTTACTGCACACCTAATGAACGATCTTATTAATATTGACTGGGAACAACTACATCAAGTTTCCGAAGATGACACCGAATTTGAATTAGAACTACTGACAATGTTGGCAGAAGATGTGAAAATTCACATTGGAGATCTTCGCCAAGCAGTAGTCGCTCGAGATCTGATGGCGATCGCTCATGAAGCTCACTACATCAAAGGTGCTAGTGCGAATGTAGGAATTGTCAATCTTACCGCATTAGCCAAACAAATCGAACAACTAGCCAACGAACACCTCATCACTAATACAGCTTCTCTAGTCGAACAAATGGCGGTCGATCTCAGTCATCTAGAAGTTTATTTAGCGAGTAGAAATTAAATTAGTTCAAAGTTCAAAGTTCAAAGTTAAACAGTGCTTTATACTTATCCTCAACTCTATCCTGGCATTTTAGTCAAACGATACAAGCGATTTTTTGCTGATATCCAACTAAATACGGGCGAACTGATTACTGCACATTGTCCCAATACTGGCTCCATGACTGGAGTTTGTCAAATCGGCGCGCCCGTGCAGGTTTCTTTTCACGATAATCCTAAACGGAAACTAGCTTACACTTGGGAAATGATTGAGATCGGCGGGGTGTGGATTGGTGTTAATACGGCACTACCCAACAAACTGATTAAAATCGCCTTAGAGCAGCATTTGTTTCCAGAACTAGGTGGATATCAAACGATTCGATCGGAAGTGGTTTACGGGCAAGATCGGCGCAGTAGAATCGACTTTGTACTCGGCGATGGGGAGCATTCCATTTATCTGGAAGTGAAGAATACTACCTGGTCGATCGATGATGTCGCAATCTTTCCCGATACGGAGACTACCAGAGGTCAAAAACACCTGCGAGAACTAATCGATGTCATGTCTGAAGATCGAGCTGTGATGCTATATCTCATCAATCGAGGGGACATGACCAAATTTGCCCCAGGCGATACTACAGATCCCGTCTACGGTCAACTGCTACGAACAGCAGTAGCCAAGGGACTAGAAGTTTTACCCTGTCGATTTGATGTTACGCCTGAAGGGGTGGAGTATTTAGGACTAGCAGAGCTAATCCTCTAACTCACTACAGTCTGGGCAACATCAACAAACTTTGAATCAGCACAGATCCAGTCAATGGCGCGGGACCAGACATATCTGTCGGCAAGAAAATCCGCGCACTCATCGTCACAAGTGCAAATAGGAACACCAGCAAAATCATCAGCGGCGCAATGTTTTGGCGTAAGAAAGTCATCATTAATTTAAACACATACCGAGGTTATTATACCTGTCAATTGTAACAAATATTAATTTAGGCATCTTTCAGATCGGGATCGCCAGCGGCACCAGATCGAGCGATGAACACTAGCAGAAACATGCTCGGAATGACAACTAACATCGTTACTAAGAAAAAGTTAGACCAACCGAGGGCTTTGACCAAATCTCCAGATGGTGCAACTAATAGCTTGCTCAAAGCCATCAAACTCGATAATAGTGCAAACTGAGTTGCCGAAAATTGTTGATTGCACATATTCATCAGGAATAGCCCAAAGGCGGAGGATTCCATCCCCCCAAAGAAATTTTCGACATTAATCGCCAAAATAAATAGCTGAGTCGCAAAAGGTGGTTGGACAAAGTTCCGACACACCGCTGCTAAATCGGTAACTCGCGGATCGGGATGGGATGCTTGTGCCAACATCACATAGAGAATGATGCCAAGAGCCTGTAAGCCACCAAAGATCCAAAGTCCTTTGAAAACACTCATCCGCGTCAATAATACCCCACCTAGCAAAGCTCCAATAATCGTCGCAATTATGCCCATAAAGCCGTTGATATCGCCAATTTGACCTTGGGTAAAACAAGCAGCTTTGAGAAAAGGAATCGACATCGAATTCATCATCGCATCGCTAACTTTGTAGGTAACGATGAATAACAAGACTGAAACGCCATACATCAGCCCTCGGCGTTGAAAAAAATCTAGAAATGGCAGTGTTACCGCATCAGCAAAGGTCTCTGGCGGTCGATCTGTTGCTTCCGTACCGGGTGCGAACAATGTGAATACTAACCCCAACAGCATAAAACCAGCCATCACCAGATAAACTGGCTGCCAAGCCCGAAAAACATTTTCAAAAAGTTTAGATGCGCCAGCAAAGGACACAATCAAGGCGACGCGATAGCCTGTGGTAAAAATGCTCACCCCAATCGGCCGTTCTGCTCCAGTCAGCACGTCCGTCCGATAGGCATCGGCGACAACATCCTGGGACGCACTTAAAAAGGCAATTAGTACTGAGATAATGGCTAATAGATCGAGGTTTTTGGCGGGATCTTGCAGCGACATGGCACCGATCGCCAGTACCAATAAAAATTGGATAATTAGTAACCACCCTTTGCGTCTGCCCAAAAATGGCGGTACGAATCGATCGAGTAATGGCGACCACAAAAACTTAAACGCGTAGGGAAAACCAATGAGGCTACCGTACCAACCGATTTTACTCAAATCTGCTCCAGCATCGGACATCCACGATTGTAATGTCTTCAAAACCAGTAAGATCGGAAGTCCAGATGAAAAGCCGACAAATAGCAATGCAGCCATTTTGCGACTCTGAAATACTTGCCGTAATGATTTCACCGTAGTCACCCAATTCTCCAATAGGAGAAGCTCCGCTAAGGAATTTTGATTCCAATCATCTCATGAATTACGACTTTAAATGGTCGCAAGACAATAATCAAAATCCTCGCAGCAAAGTTAGATAGAGAACCTTGTAATGCCAGTCCTATTGCCACACTCCACCCTACGGGTACCCCTCCCAGGAGGGGATTTTCCAGCCAGATGCACGAAGATAGAGCGTTAAGACTGGGGTAACTGACTCATTTTGTCTAAATCTAATACTTGAGCTAATAAGTCTGGCTCCATCAATCCTTGCTCTAAAACAATTTGCCGCAGAGACTTCCCTGTAGCAAGAGACTCTTTCGCGACATTTGCGGCATTTAGATAACCGATGTGAGTGTTGAGTGCGGTGACGAGTGCTAGACTCCCTTCGGCATAGTTATTACACCGTTCTGGATTGGCGGTAATTCCCAGGATACATTGGTCGGTGAGGGCTTGAAGTGCGTTACCTAAAATCTCGATGCTATGAATTAAGTCGTAGGCAATTAGTGGCATCATCACATTTAATTCTAATTGTCCCGCTTGGGCTGCCATTTCGATCGAGCGATCGAATCCCATCACCTGAAAACATACCATCGAGATCATTTCCGCCATCACCGGATTGTATTTTCCTGGCATAATCGACGAGCCAGGTTGAACTGGAGGTAGTTGGATCTCTTTGAAACCTGTCTTAGGGCCAGAATCCATCAGGCGCAGGTCGTGAGAGATTTTTACTAGGTCAGCGGCGAGATTTCGGAGACTCCCAGAGACGTTGACAAATGGTGCCATACTCTGCATCGCTGCCATCAAATTGGGTGCGACGGTGAGGGGCTGTCCGATTAATTCTCCCAAAATCTGCGCGACAGTCGATCGATATTCAGGATGAGTATTTAGTCCCGTTCCGACAGCACTTCCGCCCAAGCCTAATTTAGTTAAATCCCCTGCGGCGGTGGTAATCCTGACTTGATGATCGCGAAGGATCTGGGCGAAGGCTGCAAAACTATCCCCCAATCTTACAGGTACCGCATCCTGCATGTGCGTGCGTCCAGATTTGACGATCGAGTGAAATTCTACCGCTTTTTTGTCCAGCGCGGCGATCGCACTATCGAGAGCTGGGGATAAAGTATGAGCGAGTGCCAGTAATCCACCCACCCGAATCGCCGTCGGAATCACATCATTGGTAGACTGACCATAATTCACTTGGTCATTGGGATTGACGCGCTGATAGTTACCCTTGCTATCGCCCAATAATTCGAGGGCGCGATTGGCTAATACCTCATTAACATTCATATGGTGGGAAGTCCCCGCACCAGCCTGATAGACATCTACGACAAATTGATCGCGGAGATTGCCCTGGAGGATTTCATCTGCTGCGGTGACGATGGCTTGACTGATATCTGTGGGAATACAACCTAGATTTCCATTAGCGATCGCAGCAGCCTTTTTGATTAAGATACAAGCATCAACATAGGTAGCGAGTGGCTTGAGCCTACTAATCGGGAAATTCTCGATCGCCCGCAAAGTTTGAATCCCGTAATAAGCAGCGGCGGGAATCTGACGTTCGCCCATCGAATCCCGCTCGATCCGGTAATTATCTTGATTTGTCAACACTAAATCCTCTGCACATAGATACATTATTACGAATATTTTAGAGCTAAATTATCGCAGATCGAGATCGTCAGCGCAACTTCACTTTACAGATCGCCAGTAGTCTCTCCAGAATCAAAATCTATCAATATAGAGATATTTCCGCTTAAACTTCCAAACTTACTAAATACTATTTTGAAGTTAATTAGCTGGATCTGTGCGATCGCCAATCGAGATAGATCGAGGCGAAATTTGATGTAGTGCTACTTGATTTTCGATCGCAGTCGAGCGATCGGAATTGGACGATCGTTGCCGACTGCTGTTGGATGCGCTGATCTAATTTGAGAGATACATTACACAAGTCTAACTCTAGTCATCGCCATCAACTTCAGCACATTGTATAAAAGACAACTAAGCACAGAGCGGCTGAAATAGCCGTTTACCCTGCCGATCGACACTTCAGAATTATTTGCTTGAGCTTGCCTAAAATTCACTGATTTAACGATTGACTTTAGATATTATTTGTGGGAATTACAGATTTCTATAATTAAAATTACGCTATTTTACTGAACTATATCGACAAGGTATGTAATTAGTTTAGTTCACTATTGCTGTTATTGGTAGGCTGAAATCCCAATTGGATTCCCGCTCGAGACTACGCCACTTTGCTGAAAAATATCGCTCTCGGGCGAAGCGATGTAGATCGTGGGCTACGATGAAATTACAGCAGCAGACAGCTCACAGAATTACAAATTTTAGATATCGATTTGCGTTAGCTA
>JAJAZF010000137.1 GCA_026785875.1 Chamaesiphon sp.
ACACGAGGAATCACTAAATAATCGACAGGATCGGTTTTGAGGATATAGAGTGCATCGATTTGTTCGCTGACTTTCATCGTGCCAATTTCTGCGGCAAATGCCGAACCGACTCTCCCTGCTAAAACTACCGCTGTCAGTACGGGTGCAAGTTCGCGAGTCAGTGCTAGCGAAAGCACACCGCCGACAACCTGTCCCGCACCGATATTAATAAATTCCCGTGCTACTTGAATCGTAAACACCATCCCAATCGTAGTGGATGTCACTAGCGCAATTAGGAGTGATTCTGGTCCAACTAAAGCCATTTGCTCGATAATGTTTGGATAGTTGAATTTGCCTCGGAGAATGTGAACAATCACTTGTCCACTGAGGAAAATGGCTGCAATGAACCGTCTAAACCACAAACCCATATCAATTTCAAGTTATCGATAGTTAGCAATACAATTATTCCGCAAAGTGAGGCATTTGGTGCAAATCGATCGTCGAGCAGGAATTTTGTACCATTGTGATGGCTCGGGATTCTCCAGAGCAGACGCTATCCAAACAAGTGGAAAAATTATTTCGATCTAAACTATGAGCGATCGATCGCCGCGATGCCCCAGACAATAGGGTATTTTAAGAAAGGCTTTGTTTAGTATCTTGCAGTATCAGTCATATTTATGGTAGCAGTAGCAATTCTGGCAGCGGGCAAAGGCACGCGAATGAGATCGGACTTACCCAAAGTATTGCACCTGCTGGGGGGACGATCGCTAGTCGAACGGGTATTAATTGGTTGTTCAGATCTGCAACCCGAACGGCAACTCGTGATTGTTGGTTATCAAGCCAATCGAGTCAAGGAAGCTCTGCTCGACTATCCCGATCTAGAATTTGTCGAACAAACCCAACAACTGGGTACCGGACATGCGGTTCAACAACTCCTCCCCTATCTGGCTGACTTTCAGGGAGATTTGCTGGTACTAAATGGCGATGTCCCACTCCTCCGTCCCGAGACGCTCAAAGCACTCTTGGAGACTCATCAACAGCATCAAAATGCTGCAACTATCCTGACAGCCCAAATCCAAAATCCTCAAGGTTATGGACGGGTATTCTGCGACAGTAGCAATCTACTCAAAGAAATTATCGAAGATCGGGATTGCACCGCTACCCAACGTCAGAATCGGCGGGTAAATGCTGGGATATATTGCTTTAATTGGCAGAAACTCCAGGCAGTTTTACCTCAACTACAGAGCAATAATAGTCAGCAAGAATATTACATCACCGATGCCGTAAACTTCCTCTCGCCAGTGATGGTATATGATGTGGCTGACGATCGAGAGATTTTAGGCATTAACGATCGCCGTCAGCTTGCTACTGCCTATCAAATCCTCCAATCGCGGATCAAAGATTACTGGATGGCAGCAGGTGTAAGCATTATCGACCCTGATAGTGTCACAATCGATGATACTGTCAAGATCGGGGTTGATGCAATTATCGAACCTCAAACCCATCTGCGCGGAAATACTACAATCGGCAGCGGTAGCCGGATTGGTCCTGGTAGTCTCATCGAAAATAGCCAGGTTGGGAATAATGTGACACTGATGTATTCAGTCGTTGTAGATAGCTCGATCGGGGATAATGCTAATATTGGTCCCTTCGCTCACATCCGTCAACAGGCACAGGTAGGCGCAGCTTGTCGGGTAGGTAACTTTGTGGAACTCAAAAAGAGCAGCCTCGGCGATCGTACCAACGTTGCTCATCTATCTTATTTGGGTGATGCAACTATCGGCACGCAAGTTAATATCGGCGCGGGGACGATCGCTGTTAATTATGATGGTAAACATAAGCATCAAACCACCATCGGCAATTTTGCGCGGATTGGCTCTAATAACACTCTAGTTGCACCTCTAAACATTGGTGCTCACGCGACCACAGCAGCAGGTTCGACAATTGTCAATGATGTTCCAGATGACTGTCTAGCGATCGCGCGTTCTCATCAAACAATTAAACCTGGTTGGCGACCAAAATGGCACCAAGAGTAATTAACCTAAGTTGCCGTCGGGGCACAAAGGCGTGTGTGTATCGCTACGCGGACTAATATTTCAGTCAGTCCGCGCAGCAGACAAATGAGCGATCGCACTAATACTATTAGCGCAAAAATTAGCCCCAATCAAACACCAAAACCAACAAGTAAGTAGGGCAATTTTACCAACTTGAATTACCAATGGTGAAGACTGTCGATCGCACATCGGTGCGAGATCGTCTGAAATCATGGCAGAACTATCAGAGATCGGCACTACTAATTTTTGAAACTGCACAATTTTATTGAGATTCGATCCTCCAAAACCTTTGCCAGTAGCAAATTTAGCTTGAATTAGAGGACTTATGACTAAGGCAGAGAAGCTAGAATAACGACGTTGTATCATGGGTGATTAAAGCTATCGGCAACAAATCGGGGTAAATATCGGCAGTTGTGAAATAGGTTTGAGTCAGCAAGCTGTTCTGAGGTAGCTGTTTGCTTCGTAGCTCTTGTTGAATTTAGATCCGTTCGATCTTCAATTCTTGGAGATGTGATTCGGATGTGCTATCCCTGGTGAGTTGAAAAACACCAAAGCATCTATCGCAGCAAAAAGCTATCCGCTATTGCAATTTAGTCTAATCGAAACTGGCACAATAGTTAATCCGAGAATTCCCTGAGCTGTCCAAATTCACTCTGAGCCATCGTCAGTGTTTACACTTAGTTAGGTATGATTTACTGCTAAATATGAGCTAATAGAGCATTAAAGAGTGGGGAGCGATCTTAGATTTTTGGAATAATTGCTAAATTTTGCTATGGGGCTGTGGAATATCCCAAAATATAGATGTGCAGCCAGAAAGATCGCAGATAATGTAAAACAGGCTCTCAGTAACTTTTGTAAGTAAATACTCAGAGCCGATTAGATCGCGTAGCATCTCCACTTCTGCGAAATGCGCGAACAAAGAATCGACTTTTGCTCTCAATTCTCTATTCCAAACCTAATGAATCGCAGCTTCTGGATTATTGCATTAATTAACTTAATCAACTCAATGAGTTTTACAATTCTCATTCCCACGCTCTATCAATATGGGCGGGAGTTTCATCTTAGTGACATGGAGACTAGCTTTCTATTTGCAATATTTTCGATCGCTCAATTTTTTGCTACCCCAATTATTGGTAAGTTATCCGACAGGTTTGGGAGAAGACCATTATTAATTATTAGTTTAGTAGGAACAGTGATTGGCAATCTCCTCGCTGGTACAGCACCCAACGCCGCAGTCTTATTTTTGGCTCGTTTTCTCGATGGAATTACTGGCGGAAATATCTCAGTTGCTCAAGCAGTAATCGCTGATGTTACGACTACTGAAAATAGAGCTAAAGGTTTTGGAATCTTTGGAGCATCATTGGGTTTAGGCTTTGTACTGGGGCCAATTTTAAGTTTAGTCGCTCAACAAAGATCGCTAGGTACAGCATTTCTAGTATCATCAGCAGTTGCCGCGATCGCTCTAATTTTAACAATATTTTTCTTGCCAGAAACACTAACTAAAAAAGTAGTTAATGATGTGAACATATTCGATCTAGGCTTGCGAGATTTAGTTAAAGGACTAACTTTTCCGAAGGTGGGAATGCTGTTTATTATCAATTTCTGTGTTGGTACAACTTTTACCTTATTTACATTTGCATTTCAACCATATTATCTAGAGGTACTGCACCAAGATACTAAATCTTTAACACTATTATTTTTCGCGATCGGTATTGTTGGAGTTTTGGTACAGATTCAAGGTATAAAGCTGATGACTAAATATCTGAGCTTAGTCAAAATTCTGTTCTTAGGACTATTTTTTCGGAGCCTATCATTTTTATTAATGCCAGTAATTCCCGATATTCATTTTTTCCTAGTTATTGGGATGATTTTTTCCTTATTTAATTCATTAGTTCAGCCAATGATTAGTACGCTAATCTCACTAAATACCCGTCCAGAAGAACAAGGTAAAATGTCTGGATTAAATGCTTCATATTTGAGTGCGGCTAATGGTATTGGACCGATTATTGCCGGACTGATGGTGAACCAAAAAAATCCTGCGACTTATGGCTACCCCTTGTATGTAGCAGGTATTTTTACATTTATCGTCCTATTCTTTGCCGTTCGCAATCGTCGTAAATTTACACCAAGAATGGTTTGACGATCGTTCGTTATTCTTGAGTCCAATTTTGCAACTGTAAATAAACTAACACCGACGTAAAAGCAAGTAATACCATCGTAGCGGCGGCGGCATAGCCAAAATCAAATCGAGCAAAAGCTCGATCGTAAATATAGTAAACGAGTAGGTTTGTAGAATTAAGTGGCCCACCGCCAGTAATAATATACACTTGCTCGAAACTTTTGAGTGTAAAAATTGTGGTAGTAATCGCGGCAAAAATCAATGGAGACTGAATTCCAGGTAATGTAATGTACCGAAACTGTTGCCAATCATTTGCCCCATCGAGTTCAGCAGCTTCATAACGATTAATCGGGATAGCTTGCAATCCAGCTAAAAATAAAACGAGATTAAAGCCAATTTGTTTCCAAACACTCAAAACAATGATTACAGGCATTGCCCAGACAGAATCACTCAGCCAGGATATCTTAGCAATCCCAAAATTACTCAGCAAACTATCGATCGCACCATCTGTTTGAAACAACCATCGAAAACCCAATCCCGCCGCAACTAATGAGACGATCGATGGAATAAAATAGATAGTGCGAAATATACCTGTAAATAATAAATTTCGATTGAGCAACACAGCTAAACCCAGCGGGATAACGATACTAGGAATGACTGTCCCGATCGTAAAATAAATAGTATTACCGATTACCTGCCAAAAATCTGGACTAAGTAATAAGCGAAGGTAATTACTCACTCCCACCCAATGCACACCCGCACGCGTAAAACTTCCACCTGTAAAACTTAGATATCCCAAATAGACGATCGGAAAAACCAAGAAAATACCCAATAACACTAACGCTGGTAATAAAAATATTCCCGCTGCAATATCTTCTCGATCGATTAAAGCAGTAAAACTATCTGAAAAATGATACTTGGATTCATGCTTGCGGATAGTCATAGTGAATAGTTAAATATCTAGCGATCGAGCAGTGACGATCGGGTTATGGTTAATAGTAACGTAATCGCTGAGAGTGACTGAGTACCTGTGGACGGATTTATCAACTTAAAGAAATTGCCAGACTGGACTTCACATGACTGTGTTGCGAAAATTCGCCGGATTTTGCAGACGAAAAAAGTCGGACATGGTGGGACATTAGATCCGGCGGCGGTGGGAGTACTCCCGATCGCGATCGGCAAGGCAACTCGGCTATTACAATATTTACCGGAGGGGAAAGCATATCGGGCTGTAATTCGGTTTGGTGTGCAGACGACAACAGACGATCTCGAAGGCGATCCGATCTACTCCGAGCCAGTAACAGATCTGACAATCGCCAAAATTCAAGCAGTAATTCCTGAATTTATCGGTGAAATCACCCAAACTCCACCGATGTATAGTGCCATCCAAGTAAATGGACAAAGATTGTATAAACTCGCACGAGCAGGAGAAGTAGTGGAAGTACCCACCCGTCAAGTGAGGATCGATCGGATCGATATCCTCACTTGGACACCTGGAGATTTCCCCGAAGTTGAGGTGCAGATTGCTTGTGGTGGCGGCACATATATTCGCTCGATCGCTCGCGATTTGGGCGATCGACTAGGCACTAAAGGGGTTTTGGCATTTTTAGAACGAAATGCTAGTTGTGGCTTCCAATTGGCAGATAGCATCACTCTAGAAGAGTTAGAGCAACAGCAGCAAGCAGGAACCTTCACGCCAATTTTACCAGAGCGAGGATTAGCCCATTTACCTACAGCCACACTGACAACGGCGGAGTCCCTCAAGGCGTGGAGTCAAGGAAAACGGCTACCCATCAATGAATTTACCCTCACACCCCCAGATTCAGGATTGAGCGGTTATGTCAAAGTGATGGGAGCAGAGCGGTGCTGGGGAATTGGCGAGATTCAATCGATCGATCTACAACACTTATTAGTCCCTCAAGCAGTGCTGCTCTGAGCATTAATGTTATGATGACTTTCCGATGACTGCGATCGACAGCAATAATTGTTTTGTGGTTATTTCCAACTTATATTGAGGACGATCGATGACTGCTTCACCCGATTCTATTACCGATCTCGAACTTATAGCGGCTCTGGAGATCAACCCCGATCTGAGCTTCGACTTACCCGATCCTGAGGATGAAGCAGTCGGCGACTTCGATTTTCGGCAACGAGTTGATGATGCGTGGGTGGTATGCGATCGTTTCGATCTCCAGACAGAGATCTGGCGCGGTAGAATTTTACGTGCAGTCCGCGACAAAGAGAAAAAAGGCGGCGACGGACGCGGACAAGGTTTCTTGAACTGGCTCAAAGATCGGGAACTGAGCAAAAGTCAAGCTTACGCCTGGATCGAACTCGCCAATAGTGCCGATACCTTGCTGGAAAATGGCGAACTCTCTCCCTCTGCACTCAATAACTTTAGTAAACGTGCCTTTGTCGAAACCGCCAAATCGTCCCCAGAAGTCCAACAATTAGTCACTGATGCCGCCGAAAGAGGCGATCGCATCACCCGCCGTGAAGTCCGCCAACTATCCGACGAATGGATGGCAATGAGTTCGGATCTCATCCCCGATGAAGTCAAAGAACAAGCCGCCGCAGGAGCCACACCACCGCGCTTCATCGCCCCATTAGTCAAAGAAATGGAGAAACTACCCGAAGCGCATCAACTCGCCATCCGCGAAGAAATAGCCGCCAATCCCGATGTAGATAATATCAAGCTCGTCACCAGCAATGCCCGC
>JAJAZF010000138.1 GCA_026785875.1 Chamaesiphon sp.
GTAATAGGGTCAGTTCGTAAGACTGGACGGTACTTTTGGCAAGTCCCTGACGTTCGAGAAATTCAGTGGCTACTGTAGCTAAAGGAGTAGACAATTTATTGAGGTATCTAAATAATTAACTTAACCAATCTTGTCCATAGTTACGTCAGTAGTTTTTCCGCTCGGATCGATTGGAATGCTGTCGGTGCTTCAGGCGCATGGGGTGGCGCATTCGGTCAAATTTTGATTGCTATCCTAGCAGTATATATTGCTTGGCGACAGTATATTATCTCCCGCGACCTGACGATCGAGCAAAATCGGCTGACTACCCAACAAAATATTCTCACCCAACAACAGACGATCGATACCTATTTTCAGGGGATTTCCGATCTCGTCTTGGATGATGATGGGTTCTTGGAAGATTGGCCACAAGAACAAGCATTTGCCGCTGGACGCACGGCGGCATTGCTGGGGAGCATCGACGCAGCAGGGAAAGCCAAAGTCCTCCGCTTCCTGTCTCAGTCTAAACTCCTGACGCCCCTCAGACGCGATCGCAGGCTCGGTAGAGCGATCTTAGATGGTGATGGTGGTTACGATAAAGATCGCCTGCATGGAGTGCGAGTCATCGATTTGGGGGTCATGTTGGCAGGTACCGATGTCACCCAAACCGATCTGCGGTGGACAGATCTCAGCGATGCCAACCTGATTCGCGCCGATCTCAGTGGCTGTGATTTGGTCAAAGCCAATTTATCCCGTACTATTCTCTATGAAGCCAGGTTGACTGGTGCCGATGTCAAAGGGACGCGCTTTTTTTATGGTAGTGCCGAACTGGCTAGTCCCCGCAGTCGCAATGAGACTCCCAACTACGCGACGGGTGAGTTTACAGGTGCGGTGGTCGAAAATGCCGATTTTACCAACGTTCAAGAAATGTCTGAAGAACAGCGAAAATACTGCTGTACATGGTGTGGTGACAATTCCCGCAAGACTATTCCTGGCGGCTATGAAGGGATTCCCAATCGAGTACCACCAAAAAAACCACATTAGTAGATCTGAGGGTACCCGTGGGCGATCGCCGTAATAAGGGGTGAACGCACCCCCCGAGCAGTTTCCGGTCAGCTATAATACTAGATTAGTGAACAGTCTAGAATATTTAAAAATTATAGTCAGCCCTTTATTAGGAGATTGCCGATGGCGCAGATTAGCACTCGCCTTTACTGGTTGTTCCAATCACTCATTGCTTTTGTTCCCTATCTGCTAGCAGGTTTGCTAGCGGGCACACTCGTTTTAGCGCTAGGTGTTTTCATCGCTCGTTTTCTTCTATGGGATCGGTTGCTACCTTTTGAAGAGTCATGCTTGTTAACTCTCAAAGAATGGTCTAATCCGACCCTAGACCGATATATGCTGGCTCTAACTTGGATGGCTCAGGGCGAAGTTACCATTCCTATACTCATTGCGATCGCCGGAATTCTGGTTTATCGCAACGAGGCGTTTCCAGCTCTGATCTTGGCGATCGGGCTAAGCGGTTCATGGCTGCTTAACGGCATTTTCAAGTCTTTCTTTCGACGCAAGCGACCCGATTTATGGGCATCTTCTAAACGTCCGATGGATTACAGTTATCCCAGCGGTCATTCCATGAGTGCAATTTCCTTTTACGGTTTATTAGCGACGATCTTGACGCAGTCTCTAAGTATTCCTTTAGGGATTACTGCTCCATTGGCAGCGTTTTTAACCTTGGGAGTGGGCTTTAGTCGAGTGTATTTTGGTGTGCATTGGCCGACAGATGTCCTGAGTGGATGGGTCGCTGGTGGCATATGGCTTGCCTCATGCTTGTATGGGCTGGTTCAGATTGGCGGAATTTAAACTGAGATTGATGGGCGCGAGGTAGAAACGCTGTCAGCTTGCTGAGTCAAACCATGACTATTGCTTTCGTCAGCGAACTTTGCCAGCAGCTCGGGCGTAGGTACGCAAATCCAAATGGCTTCTGGAATCACTTCAACCGTGATTGGGGTGATGCCTAGACACTGTCCATCTGCATGAACTTCTAGCGGTGGATAGCTTCTAATCTCAATCTTAGCGGCTTGATGAGTATTGAGCCGTTCATGAGGCAATCGTTCACCCCGCATAGCTTTAAAGAAGTGCCGCAGATGATCCCATTTGGAGGGGTTATCAATATATACTACGTCCAGCTTGCCATCATTCATTTTTGCGTCAGGCGCTAAGGCAAATTGCACCCCATAGCGAGGACTATTGCAGATGTTGACTTGCAAGGTGCGTAAACGGCGCATCCGTCTGCCGTCAAAGCGCAAGACCAAGCGGTGCTGTTTGAACTGCAAAAAAGTTTGGATACCTGAGAAGACACTTTTAAAAGCGGCTAAATAATTTTTCTTGATTCCTTCTTTGACTTCATCTCCACAAGGAAAGAGTGTGGCTTCTAGACCCACACCTACCACTTCCACAAAGTAATGATTGTTTGCCTTGCCCATATCAAACCGACCACGCTCTCCCTCTACTAGAGTCTGGATGGCTTGGGCTAAATCGGTGGGAATATTTAAGCTAGCGGCAATGTTATTGCGTGTTCCTAGCGGAATAATGCCTAGCACAGTTTGAGTATGCATTAATCCTCGCGCTACGGCTTCAATCGTGCCATCGCCTCCCGCTACAATCACAAGTTCAGCGCCCGCTTTAGCAGCCTTAGCGGCAAGACCCTCACCATCTTCATCAGGTGAGGTCGTGCAAATTTCAGCTTCAATGCCTTGATTTTGCAAAGCATCTACAATTTCATTCAACAGGTCAGGTTTGTCGGCAGGGCCAGCAGTGGGATTGATGATGAGTCGGGTATTCATCTCTGTCGTTTTCCTATTGGGTAAGGATTCGGGTGAAAAAAGTTACATCGCCGAAAAATCTGGATGAGGATTCAGAGTTGAGAGAGGGGAATGAGAGAAGGCATCAAAAAGTCACAAGAATGGGCAAGCAAAGCTTCACGGAAAAAAGCCATTGCACTGCGGCATTGAAACCGACAAGTCTGAATGACA
>JAJAZF010000139.1 GCA_026785875.1 Chamaesiphon sp.
ACCCACGACGAACCAGACATCTCTAGAGCCAAATAGAAAAAACCTGGCAGCAGAGAGAATATTGATTTCGCGGCTCTTAGAAAAAAGTTGGCTAAATTTGACCTTTTTCTTGATTTTGCCCATCCCTTTGGGCAGCAGCAGCCCAGAGAACATAATTAGTGACAGTCCCCCCGCCATAATCCAGAGAGCATGAATGAAGCCCACCGCAGCTAGCAGGGCACTGCCGAGAAAGAAACCCACCCCTTTGAGCGCATTCTTAGAACCCGTCAACACCGCTACCCATTTGAATAGGGATGACTGGGCATCTTGAGGTACCACCAGCCGAATTGCACTCTTGGAACTCATCTTAGTGAGGTCTTTGGCAATCCCTGAAAATGCCTGGGCAAACATCACATAAGGAACGGCAATCCACTGTGTCCAACTCGGATTGAGAAAAGACAAAATGACCAGCGATAGCACCTGTAGTCCAATCCCCGTATAAAGTGTGACCTTTAGCCCAAATTGGGAACCAATCCAACCGCCCAAAAAGTTGGTAACTACGCCAAAAACTTCATAGAACAGGAACAGCGAGGCAATCTGGATCGGTGTATAGCCAATCTGGTAAAAGTAGAGCAACACTAACATTCGCAGGGCACCATCGGTCAGGGTGAATCCCCAGTAGGCTAGTGTGACTAGGATATAGTTCTTGAAATTGGCACTAGAAGCTGTAGTAGAATCCATGCGCTAATAGGGATAGTAGTTATACACAAGTTATTTGAGTTGCTGCGGAATCTTTACCCCACCCCAGCCCTCCCCTTATAAAGGGGAGGGAGCGAAAGCCCCACCTGCAAGGTTGCGCTAAACTGTCGGGGAACCCGAACAGTACAAAGCAAAACGCTGCTTGGTGCAACACATGCGGAGGGAACCTCCGCGTGGTTGCATCCGCTTTATAAGGGGGGGTTGGGGGGGTAGAGATCTCCGCTTTAGTTCAAGAAATTAAGATGAGAATTAATTACTAGTTCATGCTCAGAGCAACTTTGCGGGCGAGTTCGACCATCCGGTTAGAATATCCCCATTCGTTGTCATACCAAGCCAGGATTTTGATTTGAGTCTCATTGACGACCATTGTGGAGAGAGCATCAATAATTGCCGAGCGGGGGTCGTCTTTGTAATCGATCGAGACTAATGGACGTTCTTCATAGCCGAGAATGTCTTTGAGCGGTGCTTGCTCGGAAGCTGTCTTGAGCAGACTATTGACTTCGGCGACTGTGGTCGATCGCATCACTTCAAATACACAGTCAGTCAGCGAAGCATTGAGCAATGGCACCCGTACTGCTAAACCATTGAGTTTACCGTTGAGTTCGGGGTAAATTAAACCGATCGCGGTTGCCGATCCAGTGGATGTCGGAATTAGCGATAAACTGGTAGCTCTGGCGCGACGCAAGTCTTTATGCGGCGCATCGACGATCGTTTGCGTATTGGTGTTGTCGTGAATGGTGGTAATCATGCCATGCTTGATGCCCAAGCCCTCATTAATTACCTTCACCACTGGAGCTAGACAGTTGGTAGTACAGGAGGCAGCCGTGAGGAGGTGATGCTTGTCCGGCTCATACAGGTGGTCATTTACCCCCATCACGATGTTCAGGGCTTCTTGCTTCACGGGAGCAGCTACAATCACCTTACGGACACCTCTGTTGAAATAAGGTGCGAGGGTTTCAGGCGTTCTAAATTTACCTGAGCATTCCAGTACCAAATCGACACCTAAATCTTGCCAAGGTACATCTCCATGTTGGGAATATTCGCTAAAAGTGAGGGGCTTACCGTCGATCTTCACTTTCCCATTCTCTGCGGCTACTTCCGGTGCCCAACGTCCGTGGACAGAATCGAATTTTAGGAGGTGAGCGGCTGCTTCAGCCCCACCTTTGACCTCATTGATATGTACAAATTCTAGTTCCGAGCAACCCCACGCAGCCCGTAGATCTAACCGTCCAATCCGACCAAATCCATTAATTCCCACGCGAACCGTCATCAGTTTTGCTCCCGCTATCTAAATTGAAAGCACCTTTTCAGGTAGAGTGGTATTTCTACATGAGTAATTGAATTACGATGGATGCGCTCGCTGATGATATCGATATCCATTGATATTGATACTCATCGATATTTTATCAACTCATATCGATATATGTCAATATAAAAGTTATGAAATCTTTAAAAACGCCGCCGATTTTTTGTTGTCCACCTTTATTAGGTGGTCGTGTGACTGAAACAGAGGCTGCTAGTGCAGCAGCTCTATTCCGAGTGTTGGGCGAACCAGCGCGGCTCCAGTTGCTGAGTTTAATCGCCGCCCAGCCGAGTGGAGAGGTTTGTGCGTGCGAATTGGTAGAATCGCTGGGACTTTCGCAGCCAACAGTTAGTCATCACCTCAAGGTGATGTATGAGGCGGGTTTACTGTCAAAAGAGCGGCGAGGTACTTGGATCTACTATCGCATCGTGCAAGAACGGTTAGTATCCTTGCGAGATTTACTTGCTTAAATTCGCCAAAATTACGTCAAATCAATTCAAATGCCAGGGCAACTCAGGCTCAATAACTACTCGCAATGGGGTTATTTATCAATAATTTGGTTGTGGATTGATGCCACCTGCGCGATCGATCGGCCAAAACCGCACTACAGCCTTACCGACAATTTTATCTTGAGGTACAAAGCCCCAGTAGTGACTGTCATAGCTATTGTTGCGGTTATCGCCCAATACTAGATAATGACCTTTAGGAACGATCCCATCTGGAGTTAATGCTGTACTACTCCAGTTATAATCAGGAGCTTCATCGAGATACTTTTCTGAGATAACTTTCCCATTTATATAAACTTTACCGTCTTTGACTTCAATCCGATCGCCAGGTAAACCGATGACACGCTTGATAAAACGATCCTTGAATTTTTGGTTCCCTTGGGCATCTACTTCTTTTGCCATTTGAGCTGTAGGGTTGAAGATGACAATA
>JAJAZF010000140.1 GCA_026785875.1 Chamaesiphon sp.
AGTTGGCGGTCGATAATTAGCTTTTGCAGGCGAGATCGGATGATATTTTGGATGGTGTTTGTAGTGTTATATTCACTTGGGTCGAATATGACTGGTGCCATGATGCGGACGCTACTAGTCGATCTCAAGTTCAGTCTCACAGATATCGGTCAAATTAATGGATTGGTTGGTTGCAGCGCAGGGATTGTCGGCTCCTTTATTGGTGGAGCGATCGTTAGTAAATTGGGCGTGCAGCGATCTCTATTTTGGTTTGGGATCTTCCAAGGAGTTGCGGTGTTGGCTTGTCTGCCATTAGTACGTGGTAATGTAAATCTAACACTCGCTTATGCGACCAATTTCAGTCTGCTATTCTTTGGGAGTATGTGTGATATGGCGATCGCTACCGTCATGCTCGAAAAGAGTGAATTAGCAACTGCGGGGACAGATTACACGATCCAAACTTCATTAATCTATCTGAGTGTGATTTTATCGATGCTTTTAGCTGGCTCGCTTTCTGAACATCTAGGATATGAAGGGATGTTATTTGTTGATGTTGGGCTATGTTTATTGAGTATAATTCTAGTTAAAAAATGGCGGATAGGCGGTAAAACTCATAATTCAGATCGGTTATATTTGATGGGTGGCAAATAAAAATCCTTTGTGGGTCTGTTAAATAAGCGAGAAATTACGATCGATCGTAATTTCTCACTTCTGTTCAAACCAAAGTGATGCTATTTTAAACAATCCTTACCTACTGATGCCCCATACTTTGCGATGGTTAAGTATACAAATATCGTGTCACTTTCTGATTTTTACCTAAATGTTGAGTGACAATTTGCTTTGCTACATCTGGAGTTACTCGTGTATACCAAGTATGTTCGCGATCGCGATCGTCTCCAGAATAAAAGACAATCGGTCCCATTTTACAGACTTGCAAACAGCCAGCAGCAGTTAAATCTATATCCAAATTAGCAGCTTTTAATTCTACAGCGATCGCATCATAAACTGACTGCCAATCGCGACCATTATTACATCGAGTGGATCGACACACGGAGATATAAGGACAAGTCAAAGGATTGGTTTCATAGGGAATATCCATCATCCCCAATACATAAATCTGGCGCAGATTTTCGTACACTGCTAGTTTAGTGAGATCCGGTTGATGTTCTGGCAAAAAGTCTTCACCTTCACCTAAAAATGGATTGGGTAAAAAGATACTCATCATCTTTTCGTCTTCCCCATTCCAGAACTGAATGCCCCAACTTTGTGGCTTGCCTTGAGCATTTAATTGTCGATATAATGCCGCTCGACTGACTTGTCTTGCTTGACGTAAAGCTGGAGAATTGGTTCGATTCGGCCCGCCTTGATTTTCGCCGATACACAGATGAATATGCCAGCCGGGGGCAATTACCGTTAGATAGCCGTCATACATCCAACAAGCCTGTGGTGCAGCCTCAAATTCTAACTCTATGACGCTACCATTAACGATATGACCTAATCCCAATTCTTGCCAGTGCGATTGAAATAGAGAATGCAGCATCGGCCCCAACACATCAAAGGTTGCAGGGAGATCTTCATACTCGAATGAATTGTCTTCATCGAGCCGTTCTATATCAATTTTATTTAATGGTGTTATCCGCCGTTGGAAACTATTAACTATCATATTTATTACTTTCTTTTAGTCGCAATTCCCATCTTCACCCCTGGAATTTGGCGAACTCGATCCATCACCGCAACTACTTGTCCGTGACCGACTTTTTCATCTGCATTAATCACGACTAGTGCCCCTTCATTTTTAGCACCTAACGCCTCAATTTTGGGCGTTAAGCTGGCTAAATCTGTCGGTTGACGATTGAGTGCGATCGATCCGCGCTCGTCAATACTGATAACAATTTTGGTCTGATCTTGACTTTTGCCAGAACTCGCACCAGGGAGATTGACGGACAATCCTTCGGTACGACTCAGTAATAGGGATGTCATCACAAAAAAGGTCAAAATGGCGAAGATTACGTCCATGAGTGGCACAAT
>JAJAZF010000141.1 GCA_026785875.1 Chamaesiphon sp.
TATAAGCAGCCCATCAAAATTTCTGACTTTCCAAACGGCAAAATGTGGATTAAGACAATGGAGTCGCTGCGATGGACTGTTAATGCAGAGATCGTCGTCAATGGGAAAGTAGCTGCTTTCGGTGAACAAGTTGGTATTTTTGTTGATTTGCAAAACAACAAACCAATCCGTATGCCAGAAAGATTAAAGCAGAAGTATCATGAATTTTTAGCGCAAGCAGCACAACAAACCGATTGGAGCGGACGAAAGGAAGAGCCTAGTGTCTCTGCATAGGTTGCTTCCAGCCGTTCAACCGGAATGTTAGATCGATGTAAATTACCACTACCAGCACCAATCGATCGCTATCTTGCCAGCCGAATGAAAGAATTGGGTGCGAGATCGTTAGAAATCCGCGCAGATCGCGCACTGCAAGCTGGCGGATTACCTTTACACCACCGAGATCCGTTCGACAGAATGCCGATCGCTCAAGCACAGGTAGAGGGGATGAAGATCGTTACTGCCGAAGCTTGCGCGCCGCCTAGCGGCGGTCGGCTGTTCGATCGTGATGATGTCGAAGTTATTTGGAACGATTAGGACGCGCCAAAGGTCAAAGCTTGCCCCCGCACCTGTTCGTTAAATTTCCCCCCTTCAAACACCACCTGTCCCCCCACGATCGTCACCACAGGCCAGCCCGTCAAATTCCATCCTTCAAACGGACTCCAGCCACACTTAGTCTGAAGTTCTTCGCGCAGGACAGGATGGTACGTGTCTAAATCTACCAGCACTAAGTCTGCGTCGTAACCAGGGGCGATCGCGCCCTTCCCGACAATCCCATATGCCTTTGCCACTGCCGTAGACATCCAGTTAGAAACTTGAGCGACGCTACATCGCCCCTGCATCGCTTGGGTTAGCATTAGCGGCAGAGACGTTTCTACTCCAGGCATTCCAGATGGCACCTTGGCAGGCTCCAGAAAAATGGTAGTTGCAGATGCTTCCTCATCCGCTTGATTTGTGGGAGTCGCCCGACCTTTTTCTGCCAGCGTATGGGGGGCATGATCGGTCGCAATAAAATCAATCACTCCATCCCGAAGAGCCTGCCACAGCACCTCATTGTCGTGGACACTCCGAATCGGCGGGTTCATCTGAATTAGTGACCCCAGCTTTTCATAGTCGCCCGTATTGAGCAGCAGATGCTGAGGCGTTACTTCCGCTGTTACCCACGCTGGCTTATCCTGACGCAATAGCTCGGCTTCTTCCGCTGTGGAAAGGTGCAGAATATGGAGCCTTCGCTGATATTTTTTAGACAGTTTGAGCGCAAGTTGTGTTGCATTGAGTGCCGCCTGATTATCTTGAATCACTGAATGAATCGCCGGATCGGTAATGCCTGCAAATTCTTTTCGCCGTTGGGCAATCCGCGCCTGATCTTCGGCATGAACTGCGATGAGGCGGGTGCCTGTGGCAAAAATGCGATCTAGAGAGCTTTCTTCATCGACCAGCAGATCGCCATGCATCGAACCCATGAAAATCTTAATGCCGGGGGTTGGAGTCGCTGTTTGCAAGTCAGGTAAGTTGTCTGCCGTGGCTCCGATGAAAAAGCCGAAGTTCACATAAGACTTTTGGGCAGCTCGTGACAGTTTATCGTTCAGAGCCGCCTGATTAATGGTCAGCGGCTTGGTATTGGGCATTTCTAAAAAGGAAGTCACGCCGCCACGGGCACAGGCACGGGATGCTGTAGTCAGATCTTCTTTATGCTCTAATCCAGGTTCACGGAAATGCACTTGGGGGTCAATTACGCCGGGTAGCAGGGTGAGATGGTTAGCCTCAATGACGACATCAGCAGCTCGGTCAAGGTTTGAGCCAATCTGACTAATTAAGCCTCCCTCAACCCAAACATCAGTGGATTGAAACTGTCCATCGGGGAGTAAAACCCTGGCGTTGCGAATCAATAGCGTTGTGGAGGGCGATGAAGTCATGCTATACCTGGAAATCCTGTTTCTATCATAGGGAATTTTGGCTGCCCTTGGTTGCACCGCGCCCACCGATCGAGCTAAATTTGAGCAACGATTTTATAAATAGCACTAGTAATCGCTGTGAGTTCTGAGGGTTGAATGATATAAGGGGGCATCGTATAGATCAGTCGCCCAAACGGACGTAACCAGACCCCCGCTTCTACAAAGCGCGACTGGATCGCTTGCATATTCACCGGATCGTGCAACTCCACCACTCCAATCGCTCCCAACACCCGCACGTCCTTCACCGCTGCCAAACTCCGACAAGGTTCCAACTCGGCTTTGAGCTGGGATTCAATGGCTCGGATCGTAGCTTGCCAATCATAACTTTCCAGCAAGGTCAAATTTGCTAAAGACACCGCACAGGCCAAGGGATTCGCCATAAATGTTGGCCCGTGCATAAATACCCCTGCCTCTCCCGCCGCAAAACTCTCACTAACTTCCTGCGTCGTCAAAGTGGCTGCTAGGGACATAAACCCTCCCGTCAGAGCCTTGCCCACACACAGAATATCTGGAGATACCGTTGCATGTTCGCAGGCAAACATTTTCCCCGTGCGACCAAAACCAGTCGCGATCTCATCTAAAATCAGCAAGACATTGTATTTTTCACATAACGCCTTGGCTTGTCGGACATATTCTGGATGATAAAAGCGCATCCCCCCAGCATTTTGCACTATCGGCTCAAAAATGGCTGCGGCGATGCGATCGTGGTGAGCTGCTAGCAATGCCGCAAAGCTGTCAATATCTCGTTCCTGCCAATCTTGATCGAACGAAATCTGCGGTGCCTCGGCGAAATATTGTGGGGTCAGCAGATTGCGAAAAAGATGGTGCATCCCATTCACCGGATCGCAGACGGACATTGCGGCAAAGGTGTCCCCATGATAGCCATGACGAATAGTGAGAAAACGCTGCTTCTGAGGCAAACCGTGATTGTACCAATACTGCACTGCCATTTTCATGGCTACCTCTACCGCTACTGAGCCAGAGTCACAAAAAAAGACCTGCTGGAGTGCCTCTGGTGTCATGGCAATCAATCTCTGGGCCAAATCCACCGCTGGCTGGTGGGTCAGACCACCAAACATGACGTGTGACATCCGATCGATTTGCGCGTGGGCAGCTTGGTTTAAGCGGGGATGGTTATAACCATGAATACAAGTCCACCAAGAAGAGATCCCATCAATGAGCGATCGACCATCCATCAACTGAATATGTACGCCCTGCGCTGACTCTACTGGAAATACGGGTAGATGACTGGGCATAGCCGCATAGGGGTGCCAAACATGTAGACGATCGAAATCAAGGAGTTCCTGTAAAGACTGCATGGACTGTGAGGGCTGATTTGACGCGGTTCAATTTAATTTAGCGGGGATGGCGGAGCAGTTGGGGTTGATGGCGATCGCGTAGGTGCGTTCAATCCCCGTCATAGCACAAATTCCAAATGTTTGATCGTGCCACTATTGCAGTAGTGAGATGCTCCCGTCCACAACTATACCCGATCGAGTGTCTCCAACTCACCCGATTCTAACAGTGGTAAATCCAGTGATGGTTTTGGAGAACGCTCATAATGTTTGCGCCAAACCTTGTAGTAAAGAATCGGTACAGCCGATCGCGATAATAATAGTGAAGCGATTTCCCCAGCAATCAAAGAAATAGCCAACCCTATCTCGCCCAGACAGGGCAACTTGCAAGACTTCGGAGATTTGGGCGGGCGTAATCCCATTCAGGGCGGCTTTAGTCCGATCGATTGTCAAATGGTATGATAGCGATCGCTAATTGCTTTGAGATGGGGGCGCATCGCTTTGGCAATCTCGTGACTTTGACTGCTGCGTTCCCCTTTGGCGGCGAAATTGACTTGAATATCGGCGAGATTAGTACCCGATCGCCGGAAATAATGGCGGACTAAACCGTTAAAATTGTAGGGCGATGCTGTGCCCACATAAGTTTGATAATTCATAACTTCGGGTATAGTGGCGAGATATTACCCCATTTCCCGCGTCACTCTAGCGGTTTGCTCTAGGGTGGTACCTTCGGGCAGATTGAGAACGACTTGTAATTGGCTCTTATTATGTAATAAGCTGTTACTCATTTAAATTACTAGTTGGAAAAAGGCAGAAGGCAGAAGGCAGAAGGTAGAAGGAATGCCCGATCGTGTGTTTTATATGTTCGACAGCTTACCTCATGGGAAACCGCGATCGCATTCGCGCCAAGGCGTTTGGCTACAGCGATTGTCACGGTTGATTATTAACGGTGGCGACGACGAGATTTTGGGCATCTTCACTCGATCGGGACATCATCGATCGATCGTGATTTAATCAGGGGTTGGGATAAACCAGGGGGGATTTTGTCGAGATTAGCGTAGAGTTTATTGTCGAGTTGGACGATCGCGTCTTCGGTTTTCTGCCCGACGAGGAACCGGACGATCGCCAGAGATGAGCCAGGGCAGGCAACACAGAAAAGCTAAACAATCTCCGCATCTAAGTCATAGAGGTAAGGAGCTACAAAACCCTTGTACTCTTCTTTCTTAGTTTCTGGTAAATCTTTCCAACCAGTCACTCTCTCACGACAAAATTCTGAGCCGCAAACACACTTGGGTGGAAAATAGTCAATGGAGTAGTTCCTCATGGCATAATCAAAAGTAATTTCTTCATTTATGCTAATGTTTCTCATGGCAACAAAGTCATGACCACCTAATTCATTAACTCTGATGCCACAATTAGGTTCACAAGAGTGGGTTGAGTCGAGGGGGAGTATTATCTCCCGCCCCTCTCATTTAGATCTGGGGGAGCATCCCAATCATGCGATTGGTACATTCGTATAGTGCAATAAAAGACATACTCAGTCAGAATAAGAAGGCTATAGAGTATTCCATCTGATGACATCTAAAGAAAAGTACGAACTGAAGAAATATCTTCAAGCCGCA